>JADGOT010000274.1 GCA_017882805.1 Glaciihabitans sp.
CTATTCGCTCGGTGCGGATGGCTGAACCCCGCCGGATTTGTCTGGCTGCCGGTCGCATTCGCCTCATTCATTGCGCTTGTAGCTCTCATTTTCTTTTTCACGGGCCTGTCGGCTCGCCGAACACTGCGGCAGGTTCGAGCAGCGGCGCCCGGTGATCTGGTATTTGTCTTTGCGAAATCACGAACCATGTGGCCGGCTTTCGTTCAGGCCGGCTGGAGTCTGGGAGAAGCACCACTGGCAACCGGCCTCGGCGTTTCCACGACCGTCGATGGGTTGAGCCTCTGGCAGACCGGTCCCGCCAGACGGGGGCTCTTTATACCGTGGTCGAGCGTGGTGAGTGTTCAGTTGGACGCTTTCGTCGCCGGCAATCAGTCCCGTCCGGGAATTCTCGTCACAATGAGGGCACCCGATGGCCACCTGGTTGCACTGCCGTTTTCCAATGCCAACTCGGACAGTTTCCCGTTGGTGTCTACGGCCGGTGTTGCTTACCTCATCGGGCAGCTCGAGCAGCTGCGGTCAGGGAAAGCCTCCGCAAAACTCATCTAGCGCGACATCGCCGCCTCGTGACTAAACCGCCGCGGCGAGCCGGCGGATTAGTCACAAAACGGCAGAGAAAGGCGGACTATCGCCGCAGCTTAAGCCAGAGGCCAGCGAGCGGCGGGAGGGTCAACTCGGCGGATGCCGGGCGACCGGCCCAGGGCTCATCCGTCGCGTGGACGACACCGAAGTTGCCGACTCCGGAACCGCCGAACTCGGCGGCATCCGTGTTGAGGATCTCCTCCCACTCGCCCGCGAACGGTAGGCCGACGCGGTATGGCCCGACCGGATTTCCGCTGAAGTTCATCAGCACCGCGATCGGCTGGCCATCGTTCGACCAGCGCAGGAACGACACCACGTTGTGTTCGGCGTCGCCGCCATCCAGCCACTCGAATCCGGCGGGGGAGTTGTCTTGCTCCCAGAGCGCGCCCTCCGCGCGGTACACGCGGTTCAGCTGCCCAACCATGGTGAGCAGGCCGCGGTGGGCGGGCTGGTCGAGAATCCACCAGTCGAGTGACCGCTCTTCGCTCCACTCGGACGGCTGCCCGAACTCCGACCCCATGAACAGCAGCTGCTTGCCCGGGTGCGCCCACATGAACGCCAGGTACGCCCGCACGTTCGCAAGTTTCTGCCACTGGTCGCCGGGCATCTTCGTGAGCAGCGAACCCTTGCCGTAAACGACCTCGTCGTGACTGATCGGCAGGATGAAGTTCTCGCTAAATGCATAGAGAAAGCTGAACGTGATGTCGTTGTGGTGATAGGAGCGGTACATCGGGTCTTCCTCGATGTACTGCAGGCTGTCGTGCATCCAGCCCATGTTCCACTTGAGGCCAAAGCCGAGTCCACCAGCGGACGTTGCATGAGTGACACCCGGGTAGGAGGTCGACTCCTCGGCCGCCATGACGATGCCGGCATTGCGCTTATAGGCGGTCGCGTTGACCTCCTGCAGGAAGCTGATCGCCTCGAGGTTCTCGCGACCGCCGTGGATGTTTGGCTCCCACTCGCCCTCTTCGCGGGAGTAGTCGAGATACAGAATGGATGCCACGGCATCGACCCGCAGACCATCGATGTGGAATTCCTCGAGCCAGTACAGGGCGTTAGCGACCAGAAAGTTGCGCACCTGCGAGTCGCCGAAGTTGAAGATGTAGGTGCCCCAGTCCTTGTGCTCGCCGCGGCGGGGATCCGAGTGTTCGTACACGGCTTGCCCGTCGAAGCGGCCGAGCGCCCACTCGTCTTTGGGGAAGTGTCCGGGAACCCAGTCCATGATCACGCCGATGGAGGCCTGGTGCAGCCGGTCGATCAGGTACTTGAGGTCATCCGGATGCCCGAACCGCGAAGACGGCGCGTAGTAGCCGGTGACCTGATAACCCCACGAGGGTCCGTATGGGTGCTCCGCCAGCGGCATGAATTCGACGTGGGTGAACCCGGTCTCGTGAATGTACTCGATCAGCTGATCGGCCAGCTCGCGATACCCGAGCCCGGCTCGCCACGAGCCAACGTGCATCTCGTAGACGCTCATCGCGGCATTGTGCGGATCGTGCGCGGCGCGCTGAGCAAGCCAGCCGGAGTCCGACCAGACGTATTTTGATTCGCCGACGACGGATGCCGTGGCCGGTGGCCGCTCGGTGTAGCGCGCCATCGGATCGGCCCGCGTCACCCACTCGCCCGCAGCGGTCTGGATCTCGAACTTGTATGCGCTGCCCGGCATCAGGCCGGGCACGAACAGCTCCCACACGCCGACGTCATCGAGTCGGCGCATGGCCCAGAGCACACCGTTCCAGCCGTTGAAGTCGCCGACCACTCGCACTGCCTTGGCGTGCGGGGCCCAGACGCTGAAGGAGGTTCCAACCACGTCCTCGTGCGGTCGGAAGTGCGCCCCCAACGCATCCCACAGCTGCTCGTGCCGGCCCTGACCCCACAGATACAGGTCGACCTCACCCACCGAGGAGACGAAGCGGTACGGGTCATCCGTCGTCCAGTCGGGGGCGCCATCGTAGGTCGCGTCGAGCGTGTAGGCCTGACCCTTGCCACCAGCGAAGCCTTGCCAGAGGCCCTGGTCGAGATGGGTGAGCGGAATGCGGGAACCGTCGACGCGCACGGCGGTGACGGTTGCCGCGAGCGGACGAACCGCGCGGATCACAAAACCGCCGTCGACCGGATGCTGCCCCAGCGTCGCGTGCGGCTGCGGGTGGTAGCCGCCCACGAGCGCGGCAATCAAGCCGGGATCGAGGGCAGGGAACTCGAAGGCGGCGTCGGTTTGGAATGCCGCCGCCTTCTTCGCGGCGGGCTTCTTCTCGGCCATCACTTCGCCTTTCCGTACTGGATGCTCAGGATGTGTACGGGCTGGCTGAACGAATCGAGTCGCACGTAGTTGTGCTCGCCCCAGGTGAAGCGCTGTCCGCTGAGGAGGTCGACGACGTCGAAGCTGTCGCCGAGTTCAAAGCCGAACTTCGAGGCATCCAGGTGCACCATGGTCTCGCGAACCGAGTGCGGGTCGACGTTCGCCACGATGAGAAGTCCGTCGTGCGCGCCGGTGTCGGTAAATCGCCCGTCGAGGAACTTCGAGTAGACGAGGATCGAGTCGTCGTCGCTCCAGTGCAGATCCAGGTTGCGCAGCTGCCGCAGGGCCGGATGCTCGGCGCGAATCCGGTTCAGCTCGGATAGGTAGGGAGCGAGCGAGACACCGAGTTTCTCGGCTTTCGCAAAGTCGCGCGGCCGGTACTCGTACTTCTCGTTGTCGATGTTCTCTTCGCTGCCGGGCCGGGCGACATCCTCGTAGAGCTCGAAGCCCGAGTAGACGCCCCAGATTGGCGCGGCGGTCGCGGCGAGTGTCGCGCGAATCTTGAACGCCGGCACCCCGCCGAACTGCAGGTACTCAGTCAGGATGTCCGGCGTATTGACGAACAGGTTGGGCCGGTAGAAGGCGCTCCAGTCGTCACTGATCTGCACGAGGAACTCCTCGAGCTCGGCCTTCGTATTGCGCCACGTGAAGTAGGAGTACGACTGCTGGAAACCGGCGCCAGCGAGCGACTGCATCAGGGCGGGTCGGGTGAACGCTTCGGCGAGAAACACGACCTCGGGATGGGTGTTGTTCACTTCCCAGAGCAGCCATTCCCAGAAGTCGAGAGGCTTCGTGTGGGGATTGTCGACCCGGAAGATCTTCACGCCCAGACCGATCCAGTGGTTCACGACCCGCAGGATCTCCGCGCGGATCCCGATTGGATCGTTGTCGAAGTTGAGCGGGTAGATGTCCTGATACTTCTTGGGTGGATTCTCGGCGTACGCGATCGATCCGTCGGGTCGGGTGGTGAACCACTCGGGATGCTCGGTAACCCACGGATGATCGGGCGAGCACTGCAGCGCAAGGTCGATCGCGACCTCCAGGCCGGTGCGGGCCGCTGCCCGCACGAAGGCCGTGAAGTCGGCGACCGTTCCGAGGTCGGGGTGGATGGCATCATGGCCGCCGGCTGCAGCACCGATCGCCCACGGCGATCCGGGGTCGTTCGGGCCTGCATCCAGCGAATTGTTCGGTCCCTTGCGGAAACTCCTGCCGATCGGGTGGATAGGCGGCAGGTACACGACGTCGAATCCCATGGCCGCCACAGCGGGTAGCCGCGTCGCCGCGGTCTTGAACGTTCCGGACCTCCACGTCCCATCGGCGTTCTTCCTCGCGCCGATGCTGCGCGGGAAGAATTCATACCAGCTTCCGACTCCCGCCCGCGTGCGCTCGACGTGAATGATGTGCTGCTCGCTGAGCGACTCGAGGCTCGAAATGGGTCGGGCGACAATGCTCGCGGCGAGCTTGGGTTCATGGGCGGCGCCGAGGCGCGCATCGGGAGTCAGGGTCGGATCGCCGAGCGCCGCGGCAGCATCTTTGACGGCCCTACTGGTGCCCGCTCGCGTCAGCAGCTCCGCTCCCTCGGAAAAGACGAGCTCGACATCCTGGGCCAGCGGGATCTTGATGTCGGCGTCGTGCAGCCAGCTCGCCCAGTCATCTCCGTAGGCTCGGATGCGAAAGCGCCAATCGCCGACCTGATCGAGCCGCGCGAAAACTTCCCAGCGGTCGGTTCCGGGCAGCCCCGACGACATCCGATGCTTCGTTTGCTTGCCCTCGGGGTCGACGAGCAGCAGCTCGACGCCGATCAGGTCGTGGCCCTCGCGAAAAACCGTCGCTCCGAACGGCACGACTTCTCCGGCGAAAGCCTTGGCGGGCCAACGATCCTCAGGCTGCACGGGCGAAACGCTGCGAATCGGGATACGTCCTATGCGCCCAGTGAAGTGTGCGGCGGCGGTGGCGCTCGCCGGTGTAGCTGCGATCTCGGATTCAGTTGTAGCCACGTTTTAACGCTACCGGGCATTCGACCGCAGTGCACGTACCCCGATTGGAACCGAAAGAGCCTCGCTTTGTACCCCGAATGTATTCAAAGGTATTGACCTGATTTTCAGAGAAAATGCTGGCCAGAGGGCTATAAGTCGCATATGAGCAGTCGAGGGTGTACTACCCGTTCTGGGGCCTTGTCCTCCTTATAGCGGACACGTACGTTTCTTTGTGGGGGATATTTCTTGGGGGCGCGATCCTAGTCGTCGCAAACAGGACTATTCAGTTCCAGTAACAGGACCACCCGGCCCTGTCGCGAAGTCCTTAGCTTCGCACATTGCCTCCGCCAGGAGGTTTGCCACGACCCGACGTTGGCGGCACTTTACGTGCTTTCGCGCGAGTCGAAATGACCCGACATTCAAACCGACTGTCGCGAAAGGATCACGAAATGAACAAGCTAGTCAAGGGCGCCATTGCCGGCGCCGTGGGCGTTGCCCTTCTCCTCGGCGGCGCGGGTACTTTCGCGCTCTGGAACTCCAGCATCGGAGTCGCCAGCGGAAACGTCGCGACCGGTACTCTCGCCTTCGGCACGAGCACGGGTGCAACCTGGACGGACGCATCGCCCGGTGCAACGACGACCACGTTTGACCCAACCACCCAGAAGATCGTTCCCGGTGACGTTGTCAAACTCACTCAGACGGTCAGCGTCAGCGCAACCGGTAAGAACCTGGTCGCCACCCTCGCCTACGTGCCGAGCTCAGTGGCCATTCCTGCCGACCTCGTTGGCAAACTGGTTCCGACCATCACGGTGACCAAACTGGCTGGCGACGCAACTGTCACCGGATCCGGTCCGTACACCATCACGCCGGTCGCTGGCGGAACGACCACCTTCACCGTCGTTCTCACCTTCACGTTCGATAAGACCCTGCCCACGGGCATTGTCGGCCAGAACGAGTCGGTCGACCTCTCGGGTGCCAGCTTCACGCTGACCCAGGTCCACTCGTAACAACTTGGGCGCACCGTCTTCGGAATTGGACGGTGCGCCCAACCCTCGGGTGCTGATACCCACTCACCCGCGTACTGCACATCTCTCACCCGACCAAAGGGAGGTTCTCATGAGCACGTCGTCTCGTGTCACGATGCCTTCCGTGTCGCTCGGCACCGCGGTTTTTCTCTCGGCTTACCTTCTGGTCTGCCTCGCGGCGCAGCGCCGCATTCGCAAGATGCTGGCGACCGTCGGCATTTTCGCAGTGGCGATCACCCTCGGAATCTCCGCCGGAGGCTCGACCTACGCACTCTGGAACGTCTCCAAGCCCATCGGCGCCGTCAGCCTTTCGACGGGCGCGACCGGTATCACGGTCAACGGCTCGACCAGCTACACGGTTCCCGGCCTGACCACCACCCAACTTCTTCCAGGGCTCTCGGCCGTGTCGCCGGTCATCCTGAGCATCGTGAACACCGGCACGACGCCGCTGTCGATCTCGGTTGGCACGCCCGTCTTCAGCGATCCGTCGAGCGTTCTCGCCCAGAACAACAACCTCGTCGTTGCACTCTTCCAATCCGCGACCTGTGCACAGTCGGCGGATGGCAGCAGCACGGCAGCGTGGACCACTCCGGTCGTCGTACCATCCGGTGGGTCGGTTTCCGCGTGCCTCCAGATGACACTCAGCGCGACCGCGCCGGCCAGCTCTCAGGGGCTCAGCGCGACCTTCACGTTGCCGATCACGGGGACGCAGGTGCGTAACAACCCATGAGACGCATGAAACTTGCGATCGGCCTCGCCGTCGTTGCCTTCCTTCTCACCAGCGCCGCCTCGACGGCCTGGGCCTTTTGGGGTTCAAGCGCAAGCGTCACCTCGTCCGCGAAGGTAGCGGTGCTCGCCTCGGCTTGTACGAACGTCACCGCGGTTCAGAACGCGAGTTTCGAGCAGCCGGTCATCTCGCCACCCTGGACGTGGATTCCCAACGGCAGCATGCCCGGGTGGGTCTCGACCGACCCGGTTGGTATCGAGGTGTGGCAGAGCGGTTTCAACGGTGTGGTCGCCCCCGTCGGCGGGCAGTTCGTTGAGCTGAATGCAAACACCGCGGGCACTCTGTCCCAGACCATCTCGACGACGCCCGGTCAGATCCTGCAGTGGTCACTGCTGCACCGCGCCCGCGTCGGAACCGACACCATGCAGGTGCTCATCGGCTCCTCGGATTCGACGCTGGTTCCGATTCGTACCATCAGCGATACCACAGCCGCGTGGGGTCGCTACTCCGGGGCGTACGTGGTTCCCGCAGGGCAGACCACGACAGAACTTGCGTTTCGTGCCATCTCGACCGGATCCGGCGACCTCAGCATCGGCAACTTCATGGATGACGTCTCGTTCGGTTCCGGGCCGTGCCTTACCGCAGCATCCACCGTCTCAAACATCACAAATCCCGGCAGCTCGGTTTTCCATATCGGTGACGTCATTCAGTATTCGACGACCACCTCAAATATCGGAAGCTCTCTCTCCTACCAGTCGGCGCTCTCCGCAGCGCTCCCGGCGACCGTGGCATTCAAGCCCGGCTCGCTGTTGATTGACGGCGTCGCAAAGTCTGATGCCGGAGGCGACGACCAGGCCCAGTACGCCGCGGGCTCCGGAGGCACGGGCACCGTGTCCGGGCAACTCGGATCCGCAGCAACCGCGAGTGCGGGTGGAACGATCGCCCAGAACACCTCAACGACGTTGACATTCCAGGCCACTGTTGTCGGCCCGATCGGTTCTACCGTGCATTTTGCACCGACCGTGAACTACGTCAACGGTCTCGCGCCGCAGTGGGCTGTCAGTCCGGCGGTCGCCGCGGATGTGCCCTTCACGGTGATAATTGGCGTGGATGTTGGAGTAACAAACACCGCTCCCACTGCCGCAGTCCTCACCGCGGGTGTCGCAACGCCGACGACCTGGACGTTCGTCGCCAAGAACAATGGGACGGCCGTCGCCAACCACACAGTGGTGCATCTGACGACTCCCGCTGGATTCACCACCACGACCGCTGCTCAGATGTCGGGTGGTGTTGCCTGCACGACCGTAACGAGCACGACCGTGGACTGCACCATTGGCGATCTCGCCGCAGGAGCGACCAACACCATTAACCTCAGCGGCTACGCAGCAGCCCTGACAACGCCCGGAGCATTCGCGGTCAGTTCGACCATCACCACAACCAGCGGTGACCCGGTCAGCTCGAACAACGCGGCGACCGGCACGGCGACCGTTGTCGCCGACACAACGCCACCGTCCACGGTCACCGGGCTCGCGGCATCCGGTACCACGGGAAGCCAGACGACGCTGAACTGGACTGCCGCGACTGACAACGCCGGCGTCGTGGGCTACAACGTTTACCGCGGCGGCGTACTGCTGACCACGGTCGCGGGAACGACCTACACCGACCTCCTGCTCAACCCGTCCACCGCGTACACGTACACGGTCAAGGCGAAGGATGCCGCGGGCAACCTGTCGATCGCGTTCTCGAACAGTGTGGTCGTGACGACGACCGCGACCTTCTCGGCTACGACGTACTACCAGATCAGTTACCCAGGCAGTTCGTTCTGCGTCGTCACAGGAACTATCCCGCCCGTCTCGACCTCGACGCTGATCCTTGGCACCTGCGACACCACCCAGTATCAGAAATGGGCATTCCTGACGTCGCTTAACACGCACGCGGCAGCGGCTAACAACTACTTCGTTGCACCGCAGATCACAGGAACCATCCTCAGCTGGGACATCGCCGGTTTCGGGATCCTCGCGAAAGCCGACGTTCGGTCGGTGGCGGCCACAGGAACGGTGACGGCACTGGAGTGGAAGCCCGTCGTCGAAGCCGGTGGCACATTCCACTTCGTCAATCTGGGCTCGGGGCTTTGCCTCGACGTCAACGGCGGTGCGCCGTCCCTCGGTCTGCAGCTCCAGCAGTACACCTGCAATGGGACCGCGGCGCAGTCGTTCACGATCACGGGGGTGAACTAGTCATGCGGCGTCTACGGGGTGCTCTTGCTCTGGTCGCAGGCATTGCTCTCGCGTCGGTGGGGGCATCCGCGCTTGAACTTGGGACGTCGGCCGAGCCCGCAGCAGCAGAGTCCCCGGTCGTGCTGGTCAGTACCGACGGGGTGACGTATCAGCCCAGCCTCACGGTGGGGCTCTTCGACAACGCGGGACTCCTGGTGCCCGGCGGCACCGCATCCGCCGAACTCTGGATCAAGAACCCCACCACCGCGCCGGCAACCGTGCGGGTGAACATCGGCGATGTATCGACCTCGTCGGTCGAACTCGCCGACAATATGCGACTAACTGCCGTCAACACCGCCAATGGTTCGACACTGACCGCGACCTGGAGCGAGCTGACTCAGTGCGACATCATGGTGCAGCCGGTGACGATCGCCGCTGGCGCAGTCATCCGCATCGATCTCACTCTCGCCATGCTCAACGCACCGGGCATGGTCGCGCAACACCAGGACGGCTCGCTCACGGCCGACGTCTCGATGCGGGATGCGGCAGGCGGATCGTTCCCGATTTCAACCTGCGACCCGGGCACGACAACGCCCGCGCAAGTCGACCCCGCGGCAGGTCACCCGCACAGGGTTTTGGGATACACCGGCGAGACCTTCCCGACGGGGCTGCTACTGCTCGGTAGTCTCCTTGTCGGAGTCGGATGGTTCCTGGTCGTCGCCCGCAGGCGGCGCAGGCGAGAGGTGCAGCAATGAAATCGACCACGGTCGAGACCGCGCCTGACGCTGAAATCGCTGCCGCCGAGGTCCGCAAGGAACGCGGACTGCTTTACTACATCGGACTCGGCGCCAGCGCTGCGCTGCTCGTCGCGGTAGTCGTGCTTGCCCTCATCCTGATCGTCGTTCCCAAGGTTGCCGGAGCTACTCCGCTCACAGTGCTGACCCAATCCATGGAGCCGCTCTACCCACCGGGAACGCTGATCTACGTTCTTCCCGTTAAGACTTCCGAGATTCGACTCGGCGATGTCATCACCTACCAGATCGAGTCGGGCAAGCCTGCCGTCATCTCGCACCGGGTGATTGCGATCAACAGCCCTGCGAACGGCAAGAGATCGTTCATCCTTAAGGGCGACAACAACTCCGACCCGGACCAAGCGGCAGTGCTTCCCGTTCAGGTGCGCGGCCGACTCTGGTATTCGGTCCCACTGCTGGGCTGGGTGAACTCGGCGGTGGGCGGATCGAAGCGATCCTGGATCGTTGACGCTCTTGCTGCGGCCCTGTTCGCGTATGCCGCGTACATGATCATCTCGGGACTTGTCGCCGCGCGAGCCAAGCGCAAGCAGAAGAGCATCGCCGTCGAGTGATGCGCGTAGCCTTTCAGCATGGAGTTCCGGGTTGCCACCGACGCCGACATCGACGGGGTCACCGACACGATCCGGCTTGCATTTCTGGATGACCCGGTCTGGGGCCCGGCGTTAGTACTTCCTGATGGCCGTACCGACCACCTCGATCCGTTCTGGCGGATCTACGCCCTGGGCGGCATGCGGCTCTCGACCCTCTTTGTCACGGGAGAGCCGGGTGGCATCGTGCAAGCGACCGCAGTGTGGACGCCGCCTGGGGAGACCGAGCTCTCGGAAGAGCAGGATGCGGAGATCACCCAGCTCATTACCGACACGTTTCCCGCCGATCGTGCAGCCAAGCTGTTCGAGCTCTACGACCGGTTCGACGCGGCGCATCCGCACAACACGCCCCACGCTTATCTGGGGCTGCTGGCGACGCATCCGAACTATCGCGGTCACGGAATTGGACAACAGCTGCTGGCCGCGACTCTCGCCGACTGGGATGCGGCGGGAATCCCGAGCTACCTCGAGTCGACGAATCCGGCGAACCTGCACCGCTATCGCCGTGCCGGTTTCGAGCGGCACGGTACGTTCGACGCAGTGCTCGACGATGCCGAAATCACGACCATGTGGCGGTCCGTCGGGCGGGCTTAGCGCAGCTCTGGTTTCGGCGTTTCGCACGCTTCCCCCTAGGCTTGGCGGGTGAAGGCAATCCGTCGTTTTACCGTTCGCACCGTTCTTCCGCAAGCGCTTACATCTCTTGAGGAGTTGGCGACAAATTTGCGCTGGTCGTGGCACAACCCGACCATGCAGCTGTTCTCGTCGATTAGTCCCGAGGCGTGGGAAGAGATCGGTCACGATCCGGTGAGTCTTCTTGGCGCGATCGAGCCGTCCCGACTCGACGAGCTCGCGAACGACAAGGATTTCGTCGCTCGGGTCAACGAGCTACGCGACGACCTCCACGCCTACCTCACCGAGCCGCGCTGGTACCAGGGGCTCACGGATGCACCAAAGGCCATCGCCTACTTCTCGCCCGAGTTCGGAATCGCGGCTGCGCTTCCGCAGTATTCCGGCGGCCTCGGCATCCTTGCTGGTGACCACCTGAAGTCGGCGTCGGATCTCGGCGTGCCGATCATCGCTGCCGGACTGTTCTATCGGGCCGGCTACTTTCGCCAGGCAATTTCACGTGACGGCTGGCAGCAGGAGACCTACCCGGTGCTCGACCCCGACGGCCTGCCGCTCCGCGTACTGCGCAACCCGGATGGCACGGCTGCTCAGGTCACGCTCGCGCTTCCCGAGGGCCGCGCGCTCTTCGCGCGAATCTGGAAGGTCGCTGTCGGCCGCGTCACACTTCTTCTCCTCGACACGGATGTCCCAGACAACGAGGAATCGCTTCGTACCGTCACAGATCGCCTGTATGGCGGCGGCGGCGAGCACCGACTGCTGCAGGAACTGCTGCTCGGGATCGGCGGCGTTCGCGCGATCAAGGTTTACACCGAGCTGACCGGTGGGTCGGCACCCGAGGTGTTTCACACCAATGAGGGGCACGCCGGGTTCCTTGGTCTCGAGCGCATCAGCGACCTGATCGGCGGGGGCCTCAGTTTCGACGAGGCGTTGCAGGTCGTGCGTGCGGGAACAGTATTCACGACCCACACGCCCGTCCCGGCCGGCATCGACCGCTTCCCGGCGGAGCTGGTCGAGACCTACTTCTCTACCGACCTTCTCCCCGGCGTCGACGTTAACCCGGTGCTCGCGCTCGGTGCCGAAGACTACGAGGGAGGAACGGAAGACACCTTCAACATGGCGGTCATGGGGCTTCGCCTCGGACAGCGGGCGAACGGCGTCTCACTGCTGCACGGCGACGTCTCGCGCGGAATGTTCGGCGCGCTCTGGCCCGGCTTCGATCAGGACGACGTGCCGATCACATCCGTGACCAACGGAGTCCACGCGCCCACCTGGACCGACCCACTGCTGCTGGAGCTGGCATCCAGCAAGCTGGGAACCGCCGACACAACCACAGCCGACTGGTTGAGTGAAAAGGTCAGCGACGCCGATCTCTGGGCCGTACGCGGCGAGATGAAGAAGCAGCTGGTGACGGATGCGCGCAAGCGTCTCGGCGCATCGTTTCAGGAGCAGAATCCGGGCGCCGGTATCCCTGCGTGGTTTGCGGACATTCTCGATCCCGAGGTTCTCACGATCGGGTTCGCACGTCGGGTCCCCACGTACAAGCGCCTCACGCTCATGCTGCGTGACCCAGAGCGTCTTCGCGCGCTGCTCACGCATCCCACTCGCCCGGTGCAGATCGTGATTGCCGGCAAGTCGCATCCGGCCGACGACGAGGGCAAGCGCCTCATCCAGCAACTGATCGAGTTCGCGGCGGCGGCGGATGTTCGTCACCGCATGGTTTTCCTGCCGAACTACGACATCGCCATGGCTCAACTGCTCTACCCGGGCACAGACATCTGGCTCAACAACCCGCTGCGCCCGCTCGAGGCATGCGGAACCAGCGGCATGAAGGCGGCACTCAACGGTTCGTTGAACCTGTCGATCCTGGATGGCTGGTGGGCAGAGTTCTATGACGGCGAGAACGGCTGGGCGATCCCGACAGCAGACAGCGCGGGCGACGCCTCAGAGCGCGACGATCTCGAGGCAGAGTCGATGTACGACCTGATCGAGCATCAGATCGCGCCACGGTTCTACGATCGCGGTGAGGATGGCGTGCCATCGCGGTGGGTCGAGTCGATCCGGCACACGCTTGCGACCCTGTCGCCGACTCTCAGCGCCGACCGCATGGTGAAGGAGTACGTGAACCGCCTGTACATCCCTGCCGCCGCATCGGAGCGGGAGATCTCGGCGAGCGGCTACGCACCGGCGCGGGAGCTCTCCGCGTGGAAGGCGCGCCTCATCGAGGCGTGGCCCCGCGTGCAGGTGCTGCACGTCGAATCCGGAGGAGTGGATGTGGTGCCGCAGATCGGCGACTCGCTGCAGGTTCGCGCGCGTGTTGCCCTCGATGGATTGACTCCGGATGACGTCAAGGTCGAGGTCGTCTACGGTCGCGCTCGCGACACCGATCGTCTTGCTGACATTTCCCGGCAGCGACTGGTGCTGGATACGGCCGAACCGGGGCAGCCGGCGACGTTCACAGGCACGGTCGCGCTCGATCGACCAGGCAGCTTCGGCTACAACGTGCGCGTCGTCCCGTCCAACCCGCTACTCGCAAACCCTGCCGAACTTGGCCTCGTTGCGGTCGCTCACTAGCGATTCGACGTATCTGAAACGGTTTCGCTTTTGTACCCCGAATCACCATGGTCGCGCTCTCAAACTAGGGGAATCGCCGTATTTTTGTACCCCGAATCCCGGTTGAGAAGAGCTCGGCTCAATCCTCGAATACACCCCTCGACCAGCACTTTTGTACAGAATTGGTCACCCCCGTATTGGGTGGATGTTTCCTCTTGTCCTCCATTGTGCGGACTGAATAGTGTTTCTTCTTGGGGGAACGACTTGGACACCCCGCAATAACCCGAACGGTCACAACGCGGAACACCCGAGTA
>JADGOT010000275.1 GCA_017882805.1 Glaciihabitans sp.
CTAGAACATGTGTTCGATTATGCGTAGAGTCCTCCATAGCGACGTTCGAATACGAGTTATTCACCGTTTGCCCGTGTTCCGCCAAGAAATGTCGGATCCCGAGCGTAACGTCTGACGCGTAAGCGCTCGTCGCACGATGCGTTACACCAGCACGACCAGCCTTTTGTCGGGAGGCTGTCGGCCTTGCACCATCGGCCAGCAGCGAAACGACAGCCTATGGGGCGCAACCTACGACCAGCACTGCTGCACACACAGCGGACTGGCAGAACAGAAGGACACGAAATGCCATCAGCAGTCGACCGTGAAAAGTCACTCGAAACAGCACTCGCCCAGATCGATCGCCAGTTCGGCAAAGGCTCAGTCATGCGCCTCGGCAGCGATGACCGTGCTCCGGTCGAGGTGATCCCCACCGGTTCCATCGCACTGGATGTCGCGCTCGGCATCGGCGGACTCCCGCGTGGCCGCATCGTCGAGATCTACGGCCCGGAGTCCTCGGGTAAGACGACCCTCACCCTTCACGCCATCGCCAACGCCCAGCGCGCCGGTGGCATCGCCGCCTTCATCGACGCGGAGCACGCACTCGACCCCGAGTACGCCGCAAAGCTTGGTGTCGACATCGATGCCCTTCTCGTGTCGCAGCCGGATACCGGTGAGCAGGCTCTCGAGATCGCCGACATGCTCGTGCGAAGCGGCTCGATCGACGTCATCGTCATCGACTCCGTGGCGGCGCTGGTGCCGCGCGCCGAGATTGAGGGCGAGATGGGTGATGCTCACGTCGGCCTCCAGGCTCGCCTCATGTCGCAGGCGCTTCGCAAGCTCACGGGTGGGCTCAGCCAGACCAACACCACGATGATCTTCATCAACCAGCTGCGCGAGAAGATCGGTGTCTTCTTCGGAAGCCCCGAGACCACCGCCGGAGGTAAGGCGCTCAAGTTCTACGCGTCCGTGCGACTCGACATCCGTCGCATCGAGACCCTGAAAGACGGAACGGATGCCGTTGGCAACCGCACCCGGGTCAAGGTCGTCAAGAACAAGATGGCGCCACCCTTCAAGCAGGCCGAGTTCGACATCCTGTACGGCACCGGAATCTCCCGTGAGGGCAGTTTGATCGACTTCGGTGTCGACCACGAGATCGTTCGCAAGTCCGGCGCCTGGTACACCTACGACGGCGACCAACTCGGCCAGGGCAAAGAGAACTCGCGCAAGTTCCTGCTCGAGAACCCGGCCATCGCGCTCGATATTGAGCAGAAGATCATGTTCAAGCTCGGCGTAGGTGCAGAGGCGAAGGCCGCAAAAGCCACCGCCGCTGCAGACGCGCTGCAGGCCCAAAACAAGGCCGATGCAAAGGCGGCCAAGGAGCCGGCCGGTCCGAAGCCCATCGAGGTCGTTCCGACCTCCGAGGTAGACAGCACAGTGGCAGAAGAAGAGTTCCCGCCCGAGTCCGAGTTCGAGCCCTCACGCAGTGCTTCTTCCCTTAGGGCTGTTGGGGAGTAGTCAGACGTGACTGATGCGATTGGTTCGGAGGGCGAGGTGCGCCTCGCACGAGTGAGCTATCTCCCCGGGGTACAGCCCCCCGAACCAACCGCGCAGCCGGATCTGCCGCCCAAGCGACTGCACAACTTCCCGACCGGCGAACTGGAGCGACTCACCCCGCAGCAGCTCCAGGAACGCATGAACCAGATCACCAAGCGTGAAGAACCAGAATCAGAGTCGGACTCGGAGACGCCCGGTGAACGGTCGGCTCGTGCTCACAACGTCAGCATGTACGCACTAACCCGCAAGGGGCTGTCGTCCGCCGAAATGACCGACCTCCTTCGCAGCCGGGACCTCGAAGCCGGGGACGTCGCGTTCGAAGTGACCCGCCTCGAGCAGGTCGGGCTCTTGAACGACAGCGAACTCGCGGCGACCCTCGTGATGCAACTGCGCGAGCGCAAGGGCCTCGGTCGCTCCGCGATCACGTCAGAGTTGCGCCGACGCAAGCTCGACCCGTCCGCTATCGAGGAAGCACTCAGTGCTGTCTACAACTCCGACGCCTACGGCTCCGACGGCGACGACGAACTCACACGTGCCCGTGCGATCGCGCTCAAACGCGCACCACAGCTACGCTCGCTCGACGCCGAAACAGCCCGCCGCAGACTCGGCGCGTTCCTGATGCGGAAGGGTTACTCCGGCAGTGTCGTCGCCTCCGCCGTCGCCTCCGCCCTGGCGCCTCAGTCACGATCAGCAGAAGGTCCTCGCTTCCGCTGAGCTTTAGACTTGACGACGCCATGACACTGCTCGCCGAAAACCCCGCGCACGCTGACACCACCGTGCGCACCTATGAGGTGCGCACCTACGGCTGCCAGATGAACGTGCACGACTCCGAGCGACTAAGCGGCTCGCTTGAGGCCGCCGGATATGTGCGGGCCGAGACCGGCCAGGCAGACGTCGTTGTCATCAACACCTGCGCGGTCCGCGAAAACGCCGACAACAAGCTTTATGGAAACCTCGGCATCCTCGCCTCCATCAAGCGCGAACACGAAGGCATGCAGATCGCAGTCGGCGGCTGCCTCGCCCAGAAAGACAAGTCCGTCATCCTCGAGAAAGCACCCTGGGTGGATGTCGTCTTCGGCACACACAACATGGGCGCCCTACCGACGCTCCTTGAGCGGGCACGCCATAACGGCGAGGCACAGCTCGAGATCCTCGAATCACTCGACGTCTTCCCCTCCACCCTTCCGACGCGACGCGAGTCCACCTACAGCGGCTGGGTTTCCGTTTCGGTTGGCTGCAACAACACCTGCACGTTCTGCATCGTCCCGTCGCTGCGCGGCAAAGAAAAGGATCGCCGTCCTGGCGACGTGCTCGCCGAGATCCAGGCGCTTGTCGACGACGGCGCCGTCGAGGTCACTCTGCTTGGGCAGAACGTCAACTCCTACGGCGTCGAATTTGGTGACCGTCAAGCCTTTAGCAAGCTGCTTCGGGCTGCTGGGCAGATCGACGGTCTCGAGCGCATCCGCTTCACAAGTCCGCACCCGGCCGCCTTCACCGACGACGTCATCGACGCCATGGCCGAGACGCCGGCCGTCATGCCGCAGCTGCACATGCCGCTGCAGTCCGGGTCGGATGCGATTCTCAAGGCGATGAAGCGCAGCTACCGGTCCGAGAAGTTCCTCGGAATTCTTGACCGCGTGCGCGCAAAGATTCCGAATGCGGCGATCACCACCGACATCATCGTCGGATTCCCGGGCGAGACCGAGGATGACTTCCAGGAGACGCTGCGCGTCGTTCGCGAGGCACGCTTCGCCTCGGCCTTCACTTTCCAGTACTCGATACGCCCAGGAACGCCAGCGGCAACGCTGCCGGACCAGGTTCCCAAAGAGATCGTTCAGGAACGCTACGAGCGTCTCGCCGCCCTTCAAGACGAGATCTCGTGGGAAGAGAATCAGAAGCTCGTCGGTACCGAGGTACAGGTGCTCGTGGGGGCAGAGGCACGAAAGGATGCGGCGACCCACCGCCTCTCTGGGCGAGCAGAAGACTCACGCCTCGTGCACTTCGAGGTGCCGCCGCACAGCGACGTGCCGCGCCCGGGCGATGTTGTCACCGTAACGATTTCCGATGCCAAGCCGTTCTACCTGCTCGCCGACTCGGTGGACGGGTCGCCGCTGAACATCCGTCGCACCCGCGCGGGCGACGCTTGGGATCGCGCCGAAGCCGAGAGCTGTGCCGTGCCCGCTCATGGTTCGACGGCGTCCGACGGTGCCGCGAGGGTGTCGCTCGGCCTCCCGACTCTGCGGGTCGCCACCACCCCCATCTACGATCCGACCGACGGTCTCCGCCCATTGAACATCGGGGCCAATTGAACACCGCCGCCAATTGAACATCGCGGCCAGTTGAACATCGCGGCTAGTTGATCACCGCCATCGTCGGCGCGACCGGCACCGGTAAGTCCGGGCTGTCGCTCGATCTCGCCGAACGGCTCGCGGCTCGCGGCACGCCGGCGGAGATCGTTAACGCCGACGCCATGCAGCTGTACCGCGGAATGAACATCGGCACGGCCAAACTCTCCGTGGCCGAGCGCCGGGGCATTCCGCACCACCTGCTCGATGTGCTGGAGATCAGCGACGAGTCCAGCGTCGCCGCCTACCAGGTGGATGCACGGGCCGCGATCGACGACATCCTCGCCCGGGGCGCAGTGCCGATCCTTGTGGGCGGCTCCGGCCTCTATGTGTCTAGCGTGCTCTGGAACTTTACTTTCCCGGGCACCGATCCCGACATCCGAGCCGCCCTGGAGGCCGAGCTGGAGTCGAGCGGACCCGGCACCCTCTATCGGCGACTCGCCGAGCTGGATGCCGCCGCTGCGGCGTCCATCGGCCCGCACAACGGCCGCCGACTCGTCAGGGCGCTCGAAGTCATTCAGATCACGGGAGAGCCGTTCGGCGCGGGCCTCCCAGACGACTCTGCGCCATGGCGAGCGGTCACCATTCTCGGGCTGCAGTCGCAGCGCGAGACGCTCGTGCCGCGACTCAATGCGCGGGTTGAACAGATGTGGGTCGACGGCCTTCTCGACGAGGTGCGCGGCCTGGATCGCGCGCGACTCGGAGTGACCGCGGCACGCGCGATTGGCTACGCCCAGGCGCTTGCGCAGCTCGATCACGAACTGACCGAGGCACAGGCCATCGAGCAGGCGGCGGCGCTGACCCGGCGGTACGCGAGGCGTCAGGTTGGCTGGTTCCGTCGCTATCCCGCCGCGCACTGGTTCGATGCGGACGACGTCGATCTCGTCGACGCAGCGCTCGGTACGATTGACTCGTGAGCGCAACCATCCACTTCACCAAGGGCCACGGCACGGGCAATGACTTCGTGCTGTTCGCTGACCCCGATGGCGAGATCGATCTGACGTCCGATCAGATCGCGGCGATCTGCGATCGTCATTTCGGCGTGGGTGCAGACGGCGTGCTGCGCGCCGTCAAGTCGAGCAAGATTCCGGATGGCGCCGCTTCACTCGCTGAAGACGCCGCCGCCGAATGGTTCATGGACTACCACAACTCCGACGGCAGCGTTGCCGAGATGTGTGGCAACGGCATCCGCGTTTTCGCCAAGTACCTGCTCGACCATGGCCTCACCGAGCTCACCGATGGCAACACGCTCGCCATTGGTACGCGCGGCGGGGTTCGCGACGTCCAGCGCAACAAGAGCGGCTTTCAAGCCGATCTGGGTCGCTGGCGCCTGGATGGCACGGAGCCGACCGTGCGGGCGCGCAACGTTCCCGTGGCGCGGCCGGGCCTCGGCATCAACGTAGGCAATCCGCACGTCGTCGTGGCGCTGGCGAGCGATGAGGAACTTGACGCTGCCGACCTTGGCTATATTCCGATCGTCGATCCGGAGCCCGCCGACGGCGCGAACATCGAGTTTGTCGTTCCGCTCGAGCCACTCATCAAAGACGGTGTCGGCCGCATCCGGATGCGCGTCCACGAGCGCGGCAGCGGCGAAACACTCTCGTGCGGAACCGGTGCGGTCGCGGCGGCCCTGGCCATCCGCTACTGGGCCGGTGCGGGCGCACCAAACCAGTGGAGCGTCGAGGTCGCGGGCGGCACGGTCGGCGTGCGGATGTTCCCGACTGAGGACGGCGAGCACGTCTCGCTCAGCGGTCCCGCAGAACTCGTATTCTCCGGGGACCTAACTCTGTAGGCTCCTCGAACCGCTACCTTCGACGCCCGCGCAGAACGCGGTAGCCCTTGTTGGTGGCCGCCCGAGTGAACGCGAATTCGTCGGGGTAGGTGGCCTCGAGCCACCGTTGCAAGGAATCGGACCCGAGGTTGCGCTGCACGACCAGCCAGGCGTCACTGCCGGGCTCCAGCCGTGGCAGCCAGCGCTCGAGCAGTCCATGCAGTTCGTTCTTGCCGACCCGAATGGGCGGATTGCTCCAGATCGTCATAAAGCCAAGATCTGTGGGAACATTGTCTGGTGTACAAGCGTTGACGTTTTCCAGGCCGAGCGACCGAGCATTTCGGCGCACGAGGTCTAGCGCGCGCTCATTCACATCCACTGCCCAGACGGTCGCCCGAGGCGCTGCGATGGCGAGGGTAAGCGCAATCGGTCCCCAGCCACAGCCCAGATCGAGTAGGTTTCCGCCCGGCGGCGGTGCTGGCGTGTTGGCCAGCAAAACCTCCGTGCCGGTATCGATCCGCTCGGGGCTGAAGATTCCGCTCGCGGTCGTCAACTCATAAGCCTGACCGGCGAGCCGAGCGTGAAACGTGCGCAGATTGAGCTCACTCGCGGGCTGAGCCGCGAAGTATTGCTCATTGCTCATCCAAGAAACTTACCGAAAAACCGAAGACTACAGTTGGTGGAAATGACCGAGATTAACGAAGACGAGGCGGCAATCAGCCGTGTACTCGCTCGCGATGAGGCTCGCGCGGCGAGTTCCCTCACTTTTGGCACCGCACGAGCGGATGCCCTGCAGAGTTCTTCTGACCACCGTGCTTCTGAACGGCGTGACTCGCACTACGACGACAATCGTGATGGCGACCAGTTCGAACGCGAGGACCGCGCTGCGCTCCGGCGCGTCCAGGGGCTCCGCACAGAGCTTGAGGATGTCACCGAGGTCGAGTACCGGCAGCTGCGACTCGAGAACGTCGTCCTGATCGGTGTCTACCCGAGCGGCACGATTACGGATGCCGACAATTCGCTGCGAGAGCTTGCGTCGCTGGCGGAGACGGCTGGTGCCCGGGTTCTCGACGGCCTTCTGCAGCAGCGTCCGCATCCGGATCCCAGCACCTACCTCGGCAAGGGCAAGGCAGAGGAGCTGCGGGGCATAGTTCAGGCCCTGGGAGCCGATACGGTCGTCGCCGACACCGAGCTGGCCCCCAGCCAGCGCCGGGCGCTCGAGGACATCGTGAAGGTCAAGGTGATCGACCGTACCGCGGTCATCCTCGACATCTTCAGCCAGCACGCCAAGAGCCGCGAGGGCAAAGCGCAGGTAGAGCTCGCGCAGCTCGAATACCTACTTCCGAGACTTCGTGGTTGGGGTGAGTCGATGTCTCGGCAAGCGGGTGGCCAGGTCGGCGCGGGCAACGGCATGGGAAGCCGAGGCCCAGGGGAAACGAAGATCGAACTGGACCGTCGTCGCATCCACACCCGGATGGCGCGACTTCGTGCACAGATCAAGGGCTTCAAGCCCGCGCGCGAGGCAAAGCGTGCAAACCGCAACCGTTTCGCAGTGCCGTCCGTCGCGATCGCCGGATACACGAACGCGGGCAAGTCGAGTCTGTTGAACCGCATCACGAGTGCTGGGGTACTCGTCGAGAACGCGCTGTTCGCAACGCTTGACGCGACTGTGCGAAAGGGAATGACTCCCGATCGACGTCCCTACACATTCACTGACACCGTTGGCTTTGTCAGCAACCTTCCGCACCAGTTGGTGGAAGCCTTCCGCTCGACGCTCGAGGAGATCGGCGACGCCGACGTAATCGTGCACGTGGTCGATGCATCGCATCCAGACCCAGGGGCACAGCTCACGACCGTGAGAGATGTTCTGGGTGAGATTGAGGCGCGGGACACCCCCGAGATCGTGGTGTTCAACAAGTCGGATCTCGTGGATGCAGACCAGCGTCTCGTCCTGCGCGGGCTAGAGCCAGCCGCCGTCTTCGTGTCTGCACGAACCGGTGAAGGCATCGACCTGCTGCTCGGCCGAATCGCCGACCTCATTCCGCAGCCCGAGATCGAGTTGAGCCTGCTCATTCCGTATGATCGGGGCGATCTCATCTCGAAGTTGCATGCCGTCGGGCGAGTGGTAACGACCGACTATCGCGAGACCGGAACCCTGGTCACCGCGTTAGTTCATCCGCAGAGTGTGCCCGGGTTTAAGCCCTTCGAGGCCGTTCACGCTTCGTAACACTCCGACGGCGTCGGGCGAGTGCGAAGGGTTATTGCTAGTCTTTAACGCGAAGACGCGGTCGTTTTGCGCGTCCGGAGCGACAGCCGAGCCCGGCACCCGCCCCACCGGGGTACTTAGCGACCTGACCACTACCGGAGGGCTGAAGCGTGTCGACCTACTCGTTCGAGATGTACCCGCCGCGCTCTGCCGCGGCGGAACTCTCGCTGTACGAGACGATCGATCACCTGGTCGCGACCGGGCCGGAGTTCATTTCGGTCACCTATGGTGCGAGCGGTTCGACGCGAGAAGCGTCGCTTGGCGTTTTGCGTCACTTGCTTACCACTCCCGTTCGTCCGATGGCGCACCTAACCTGCGTCGGCTGGACCTACGAGGACGCGACAAACGTCATCCGCGAGTTCCTCGGCGTCGGTCTCACCAGTTTCCTGGCCGTTCGCGGCGACCCGCCGCAGGGTACGCCCGAGGGTGTGGAGTTTCTTGGCGATCTGAAGAGCGCGGGGGAGCTCGTGCAGCTCATTCATCGAGTGCAGAACGAGCGTGCGCCGTACTCGCAACTCGATGTTCCCGGCTTTCCCGGAGCGAAGCGCATTTCGCGTGGCGAGCAGGTCACGATCGCTGTTGCGGCGTTCCCGAATGGTCATCCCCGCTCTCGATCGGTGCAGCAGGATCTCGACACTCTTCTCGCGAAGGAAGCCGCGGGGGCAAACCTCGCGCTCACCCAGCTGTTCTTCCACGCCGAGGAGTACCTGAACTTTGTCGTACTAGCGCGAGAGGCTGGGGTTACCATGCGTATCCTGCCGGGCATCATGCCCGTGGTCTCGCCAGCTCGGCTCAGGCGCATGATCGAGCTCACGGAAGAGAACATGCCGGAGAATCTTCATGCGCAACTCGTTGCCGCAGAGACTCCGGAGCGTCAGTATGCCGTCGGCATCGCGCACGCCACCGAACTGGCAAGTGAACTGCTCGCCGGTGGAGCCCCCGGGATCCACCTCTATACCCATAACAAGCATGAAGCCGTGATCGACGTCCTTGACGCGGTCGGCATCAGGCAATCCGATTCAAACAAAGCCACACCAACCAAGGAGCACGCATGAGCACGTCCACATTTCCGACCGGCACGATCCTGGGCTACCCCCGCATCGGCCGTCGTCGCGAGCTGAAGAAGGCTGTTGAAGCCTTCTGGGCCGGCAAGATCTCGGCCGATGAACTTGAAGCGACCGCAGTACAGCTGCGCGCAGCCACCCGCGAGCGTCTTCTCGCGCTGGGTCTAGGCAAGAACGACTCGTCAATTCCCGAGGCCTTCTCGTACTACGACCAGGTGCTTGACACCGCGGTCACCGTCGGCGCAGTGCCGACCCGTTTCGCGTCGCTCGTCGGTGCTGATGGCTCGGTGGATCTTGCGGGCTACTTCACGATCGCGCGCGGCGAGGGCGACAACGTTCCCGCGGAGATGACGAAGTGGTTCGACTCGAACTATCACTACCTCGTTCCCGAGATTGGACCGGAGACGACGTTTTCGCTCGCGTCCGACCGCCGGGTGCGTGAGGTCGCCGAGGCGACTGCATCCGGGTTCCGCACGCGACCGGTTCTCGTCGGACCAGTCACGTTCCTGCTTCTGAGCAAGCCAAGCGAGAGTGCGCCCGCTGGCTACTCGCCGCTCGACCGCTTGGACGACCTGCTACCCGTATACGCCGAGCTTCTCGCCGCGCTCTTCGCAGCCGGTGCCGAGTGGGTACAGCTCGATGAGCCGGGCCTCGTCAGCGAGAGCATCGATGTTCCCCGTGCCACCGTCCTCGCCGCTACCAAGAAGGCGTATGACCTGCTGTCGGCCGTTCCAGCTCGCCCGCAGATCTTTGTCGCGGCGCCCTACGGCAGCCTCGACGATGCGTTGCCTGTGCTCGGCGACACCCCGATCGAGGCGATCGGCCTTGACCTGGTGCGTGGCTCGCTGCCGTCCTCGTTCACCACCGACAAGGTTCTCGTCGGCGGCGTCATCGATGGCCACAACATCTGGCGCGGTGACCTTGCCGGTGCATGGGAGAAGCTGGAGTCGCTCAAGGCGGCCAGCCCCTCGGTTGCCGTTTCGTCATCGACGAGCCTGTTCCACACGCCGCACGACGTCGAGGACGAGCCCGCGCTCGACACTCGCCTCAAGAGCTGGCTGGCGTTCGCCGACCAGAAGGTCGGTCAGGTTGCGACGCTCGCCGCCGGTCTCGACCACGGGAAGGCCAAGATCCAGCCCGAGTTGGATGCCGCCACCGCCGCACTCGAAGACCGTCACGGCGCCCCCGGCGTGCGCGACGGCAAGGTGCGCCTTCGCGCCGACGAGCTCACAGACGCCGATTTCCATCGAAGCGCCTACGCTGGCCGTCTCGCCGCCCAGGATGCTGCACTAAACCTGCCGCCCCTGCCCACGACGACTATTGGTTCGTTCCCGCAGACCGGAGACATCCGTCGCGAGCGCGCGCGTTTCGCTGCCGGTGAGATCACCGAGGGCGAGTACGTCGGCGCAATGGAAGACGAGATCAAGCGTGTCGTCGAGCTGCAGGAGGAGATCGGCCTTGACGTGCTCGTGCACGGCGAGCCCGAGCGCAACGACATGGTGCAGTACTTCGCCGAGAACCTCGACGGATTCGCAGTCACCCAGAACGGCTGGGTGCAGTCATACGGCAGCCGCTGTACGCGTCCGTCGCTGCTCTGGGGTGACGTGTCGCGCCCTGCACCGATCACTGTCGGCTGGTCGACCTTCACGCAGAGCCTCACCGAGAAGCCAGTCAAGGGAATGCTCACGGGTCCCGTGACCATCCTCGCCTGGAGCTTCGTTCGTGATGACCAGCCCCTGCGTGAGACTGCCAACCAGGTTGCACTAGCTCTGCGCGATGAAATCGAAGACCTCGAGAAGGCCGGCATCAAGGTCATCCAGGTCGACGAGCCCGCCCTGCGCGAGCTGCTGCCCCTCAAGAAGAAGGACCAGCCCGACTACCTCGACTGGTCTGTCGGCTCCTTCCGTCTCGCCACCGCGGGTGTCGAGGACAAGACGCAGATCCACACCCACCTCTGCTACTCGGAGTTCGGTGTTGTCATTGACGCGATCAACGGGCTCGATGCTGACGTAACCTCGATCGAGGCTGCCCGCTCGAAGATGGATGTCGTTCCCGACATCAAGCGCAGCGGTTTCGCTCGCGGAATTGGGCCGGGCGTCTATGACATCCACTCGCCGCGTGTTCCCTCGGTCAAGGAGGTCACTGAGCTCCTTGAGATCGCTCTGGCATCCATCCCCGAGAAGCAGGTCTGGGTCAACCCGGACTGCGGCCTCAAGACCCGCGGTTACGCCGAGACCGTCGAGTCGCTGAAGAACATCCTCGAGGCGACCCGCGCAGTTCGCGCGAAGGTCGACGCGTAAGGACGTAGTTCCCGTTGGCGGGAGAAACTGCACGATGGGCGGCGTTACAACGCCGCCCATCAGTGCGTTTCTCCCTCCAACGGATGCGGTTTCTCCCGCCGTCTCATTCGCGGGGATGACGCGCGGCGCCTGAAGCGCAGGTGAGACTTGGCGGGTGCCATTTACCCCGAGCCACGTTGCTGCCGTCCTACCGTTCGCCAAGACCCCGCTGCTGCCAGCGGGACTCGTGATCGGAAGCATGGCGCCCGACCTGTTCTTTTACGTTCCGCTGCCCATTGGGCGCAATTTCACGCACTCGTGGCTCGGCGTTGTGACGGTCGATCTGGTATTCAGCATCGCGCTGTTCCTGCTGTGGCAGCTCGTCTTTCGTCGGCCCGTGGTCGACTTCGCGCCGCTCGGGGCCAGGCGGCGCATCGCGGCGATGCCTTGGTCGGGCATGCGTCCCCGGGGCATGTCGTGGCTGCGGCTGATCGTGCTCTTGGTGGTCTCGGTTCTGCTGGGTACTGTCACGCACGTTGTCTGGGATTGGTTCACGCACCCCGACTGGGTCGTGTATCAGCTTCCGTGGCTGCAGCAGCAGTGGGGTCCGAAACCCGTGTACGAGTGGGGGCAGTATTTCAGCTCGCTCTTTGGCGCCGTCGTTCTCGTCATCTGGACGATCCGTTGGTGGGGGCGCACCTCGCCGGCGGATGCGGCTCCGACCCGTATCTCTCCCGTCGTGCGCATCCTGGTGTGGATCTCGGTGCTCGGAATCGGCCTGATCGTGGCGCTGGCAATTTGGATACCGGAAATCTTCAAGGGTCAATCGCCGGTCTTCGAAGCTCTCATTTTCCGCACCGTAACGGTCGGACTTGCTGCCGCCGGCCTCACCGCAGTGCTCTGGTCACTCGTGTGGTGGGCGCTGCCGAGTTTTTCCCTAGAAGCGCGACTCGGAGGCGACGATGGCACCGAACCCGATGAGGATGGAGCCGGTCACGCGGTCGATAATGCGCTCGACGCGGGGCGAGTTTAGCCAGCGACGAAGCGCGTTCGCGCCATAAATGAGCACGGCGAACCACAG
>JADGOT010000276.1 GCA_017882805.1 Glaciihabitans sp.
ACGCCGAAGAGCTAGACGTGGCAACGACTACGCCGGGCGGTCCCGCGAGGGCGCCCAGAAAACGTTCGCTGCTGGAGTTGCTCACCGAGATTCCGGTCTTGGTGCGCGAACTCGTCGTCGGCGAGATCGAGCTCCTCAAGCAGGAGATGATTCGCAAGCTCAAGGCGCTCGGTATCGGAGCGGGCCTGCTGCTTGGGGCTGTCATCTTCATCGGTGCGATGTTCGGCGTGCTCTTGACCGCGGCCATTCTGGCGCTGTCGGCGATCATGCCGGGCTGGCTTGCCGCTCTGTTGGTTGCGGCGGTGCTGCTGATCATCGCGGGCATCCTGGCCCTCGTCGGCTATCGGGTGCTCAAAAAGGGCATCCCGCCGCTCCCCACCGAAACCATTTCCGGACTCAAGAAAGACGTCAACGTCATTCGAGGCGTTGGAAAGCGAGAGTAATCATGGCAAAAGAAGACGACATCCAGTCCCAGGTCGCACGTACGCGCGCGCACCTCGAGAACACGCTCGACGCGATCGAGGACAAGTTCAACGTGCCAAAGCGCGCGAGCGAGCTGACTCAGCGGGCACGGGCTTCGTACGAGAACAATCCGACCCCCTGGATCGTCGGCGCCACGGGCGTGGCGATCGCCATCCTCGGGGTCATCGCGTGGGCGATCTTCTCGAACGACGACGACTAGCCAACCCGAGCAATCGTCTGTGATTAGACGGTTACGGCCCGGCGGGGGAGGATAGAACCCATGAACTCCTCGGCCTCCGCGGGTGTCGGCGTGCCCGCGAACGAAGAGCTGGGATATGCGCTCTGGGCTGTCCTGCGTCGCAACCACGCAAACCCCGTGCCCACGGCCTATCCCTCGATCAATCTCACCAAAGCCATTTCCGCCGTCGAGGAAGCTGGCGTGACGATTCGCGGTTGGTACGACGTTTCGTCTATCCGTGCGGATGCCGACTTGATGGTGTGGCTGCACGGCCCGGATCCACAGAAACTTCAGTGGGCGCTGCGCGAGCTGCGGAGAGAAACCCTGCTCTCCAGCCTGCTTCCGACGTGGAATGCACTCGGCGTGCACCGCGACGCCGAGTTCACCGCGAACCATCTGCCATCGTTCATGCGCGGCAAAGCGCCGGAGAAATGGCTCACCGTCTACCCGTTCGTGCGCAGCTATGAGTGGTACCTGTTGCCGGACGACGAGCGCCGCGCGATGCTCAGCAACCACGGCCGCAAGGGGGCTGAGTTTCCCCAGGTTCTCCCCAACACGGTGGCATCATTCGCGCTCGGCGACTACGAGTGGATCCTGGCGCTTGAGGCTCCCGAGCTCGTCGATCTGGTTGACCTCATGCGTCACCTGCGGCACACGGATGCTCGCCGCCACGTTCGCGAGGAGGTTCCGTTCTACACGGGCCGTCGGATCGAAGTGGGCGAGATCGACGAGGTTCTGAGTTGAGTATTGCCAACGGAGGTCTCGCTACGTCTTCGCCTACTCGACCACCAGTACTGGGGGCGACGGATGCGGCCTCCGGCGGGGCCGAGCACATTGAAGTTCCCGTGGCGTACGACGCGATCCTGCTGGCCAGCTTCGGCGGGCCCGAGGGCCAGGACGATGTAATTCCGTTTCTCCGCAACGTCACTCGCGGCCGCGGCATCCCGGACGAACGCCTCGAAGCGGTGGCGCATCACTACCGCGCTTTCGGGGGCATCAGTCCCATCAACCAGCATAACCGCGAGCTCAAGACAGCCCTCGAGGCCGAGCTCGCTCGACGCGGCATCGATCTCCCGGTGCTGTGGGGCAACCGCAACTGGGAGCCATTCATTTCGGATGCGGTGCAAGACGCCCATACGCGCGGTTTCACCAAGCTTCTCGCCATCGGCACGAGCGCGTACAGCTCGTACTCGAGCTGCCGCCAATACCGCGAGGACTACGCGCTCGCTCTCGAGACGACTGAGCTCCGAGGCGAGATCCAGATCGACAAGGTTCGCCAGTTCTTCGATCACCCCGGATTCGTGCAGCCGTTTATCGAGGGCGTCGCGCAGGGACTCCAGGAGGCGACCGCTTCCGGCTTCCAGACTGCCGAGACACACGTCCTGTTCTCGACGCACAGCATCCCGTCGACGGATGCCGCGAAGAGTGGTCCTGCCGAACGGGAGTTCGGCGAGGGCGGTGCCTATGAGGCACAGCACCTCGCGGTCGCGGAGGTCGTCATGGCGGCGGCTAGCCCTTCGACGAGCTCAGGGACCGGAGCGAGCTGGTCGCTCGTCTACCAGTCGCGAAGTGGCCCGCCCGCGCAACCGTGGCTCGACCCCGACATCAATGACGCCATGCGGGCGCTCGCCGCGGCGGGGACCAGGGCATTTGTCATTGTTCCGCTCGGGTTTGTGAGCGACCACATGGAAGTCAAGTGGGACCTCGACACCGAGGCCATGGAAACCGCGGCTGAGCTCGGAGTGTTTGCGACGCGGGTGCCCACTCCGGGTATCCATCCCGCGTATGTTTCTGGTCTGGTCGATCTCGTTCTCGAACGGATCAACGGAACGCCGACCGCGGATCGTCCGGCGCTGACCGACCTCGGCCCCTGGTACGACGTCTGCCGTTCGGGTTGCTGTGAGAACGTGCGCCTCGGCTTCAAGCCCGCGCTCGCCGGGATCGCGCCGTGAGGATTGGTACCCGGGGCAGTGCCCTTGCGATGGCTCAGACCACGACGGTGGTTCGCGCCCTCGAGAAGTCGGGCGTCGAGGTCGAACTCGTCACGATCACAACCGAAGGCGATACCTCGAAGGCTTCGCTCGCGAGCCTGGGCGGCACCGGCGTGTTCGCGAGCGCGCTTCGAGACGCGCTGATGGCCGGTCGCGTCGACGCGATCGTGCACTCCCTGAAAGATCTGCCCACTGCCGGATTCCCCGGTCTCACCATCGCGGCGATTCCGAAGCGCGAGGATGCCCGTGACGTACTCTGCGCCCGCGACGGTCTCACGGTCGACACCCTCCCCGTCGGCGCCAAAGTCGGAACAGGCTCACCCCGCCGTCGCGCCCAACTGCTTAAGCGGCGCCCCGACCTCGACGTTGTCGACATCCGTGGAAACGTAGATACGCGGCTGGGCAAGATCTCGGGCGAGCTGGATGCGGTCATTCTCGCGGCGGCTGGCCTCCGCCGTCTTGGCAGACTGGATGCCGTTACTGAGTTTTTCGGGATCGACGGCTGGCCGACGGCACCGGGCCAGGGTGCCGTCGCGATCGAAGTTCGTTCGGGCGAAGAGAAGCTCGTGTCCGCGCTCGATCACAAGAGCACGCGCGTTCTGGTCGAGGCCGAACGTGAGGTTCTTGCTCTGCTCGAGGCGGGGTGCTCGGCTCCCGTCGGCGCCAACGCGTTTGTCGACGACGGACTCCTGTTTCTGAGCGCGCGGGTGTACAGCCTCGATGGAACCTCGACTCTCACCAGCTCGCACGCGCTGTATCTTTCGGACGTGAAACAACCCGGTTCTGAGCTCGCTGCACGCGTCGCGCGCGAACTGCTTGACGCCGGCGCCGCCGCGATCGCCCCGCTGGGATCGGTCGGATGATCGCGGACAAGCCCCTCGCGGGCTGGCGGGTTCTGGTGCCCCGGGGTGGCAAGTGGGGTGACGGCGTCGCCGCGACGCTCCGCAGCTACGGTGCGGTACCTGTCATCGCGCCGCTGATCAACTTCGCCGCATCGGATGACGAGGCGGGTCTCGCCGCTGCACTAAGGGAATTGCAGGCCGGCGCATTTGCGTGGATCGTCATCACGAGCGCGACAACGGTCGATGTTCTGATGAGCCAGAGTGTTGTCATTCCCGAGGAGACCAAGATCGCCGCCGTCGGCGAAACGACCGGCGCTGCTCTCGCGCTCGCCGGATATCGCGTCGACTACGTTCCCGAGGCCGACAACTCGGCCCGTGGATTGGTGAAGGAATGGCCACACGGTGATATCTCCGGCCGGGTGCTGGTACCGCAATCGGACATCGCGGAGCCGACACTCGTCACCGGGCTGACGTCGCTCGGCCTCAATGCGCAGTTCGTCTCGGCTTACCGCACTGTTGGCGTACCAGTGACCGACCACGTTCGAGCCGACATTGCGGATGGCCGAATCGGCGCAATCCTGGTGAGCTCCGGCAGCGTCGCTCGCCAGATCGCCCAGCAGCTTGCTCCATTGCCCGTGACGACAATCGTTGCCTGCATCGGACCGCGTACGGCGTACGACGCCCGCGCCGCCGGACTTGCGGTCAACGTTATTGCGGAGACGCGGTCGGCGACCTCGCTCGTCGAGGCGCTGGTTGAGTACGCGATCAATCCCGGGGAGTCACCCGGTGTCTGACCCCCTCCACCCCCACATCCGTCCTCGTCGACTACGCGGTACGCCCGCTCTGCGTCGAATGGTCGTCGAAACTCGGCTGCATCCTGCAGAACTCGTTCTGCCGATGTTTGTTCGCGAGGGCACGAGCGAGCCGGTTCCGATTGCATCGATGCCCGGCGTCGTCCAGCATTCGCTGTCCAGCCTTCCGCAGGCTGTCGAGGAGGCCGCAGCAGCGGGAATCGGCGGCATCATGCTGTTCGGTGTACCTGAAAAGAAGGATGCCCGCGGATCTGGCGGTGTCGATCCGAAGGGCATCCTGAATCTCGCAACTCAGGTCGCTGTCGCGACGGCGGGCGACGCACTCGTAGTGCAGACCGATCTCTGTCTCGACGAATTCACTGACCACGGCCACTGCGGTGTCCTGGCTGCCGACGGAAGTGTCGACAACGATGCCACTCTCGAGGTTTACCGTGAGATGGCTCTCGCGCAGGCAAACGCCGGCTCACAGTTGCTCGGGCTCTCCGGAATGATGGACGGCCAGGTCGCTGCCGTGCGCGATGCGCTCGACGGCGCTGGCTTCAGCGATCTCGCGATTCTGGCCTACTCGGCGAAATACGCTTCCGCCTTCTATGGACCGTTTCGTGACGCGGTGCAATCGTCGCTGGTGGGAAATCGCCGCACATACCAACTGAATCCCGCTAACCGCCGAGAAGGGTTACGCGAGGTCGAGCTCGACATTGCCGAGGGCGCCGACATTGTGATGGTCAAGCCGGCCATGAGCTACCTCGACGTGCTGTCCGATACTGCGGCTATTTCTCCGGTGCCCGTGTGGGCGTACCAGGTGAGCGGCGAGTATTCCATGATCGTCGCCGCTGCGGGCAATGGCTGGATCGACCGGGAGCGCACGATTTACGAAACAGTGCTCGGAATTCGTCGCGCAGGCGCGGATGCGGTTCTCACCTACTTCGCGATCGAACTCGCACAGTTCCTCGCCGCCGACGGTCCAGCGGCATGACCGGCAACGACCGGGCCTTCGGTCGCGCGAAGCAGTCGATTCCGGGCGGAGTGAACTCCCCGGTTCGCGCGTTTCAGTCGGTCGGCGGTACTCCACGGTTCCTGGTGTCTGCTCGCGGCCCATACGTTACTGACGTCGACGGCCGCGAGTACGTCGACCTGGTCTGCTCGTGGGGTCCAGCGATTCTGGGGCACGCGCATCCTGAGGTCGTTGAGGCCGTGCAAAAGGCTGCGGCGCGGGGTCTCTCGTTCGGCGCGTCCACGCCCGGAGAGACCGAGCTCGCGGAGTTGGTGCGGGAGCGCGTCACCAAATCCGGCCGACGCGATGACGAGCCAGCTACGGCACCGATCGAGAAGATCCGCCTCGTATCGACGGGCACCGAAGCGACTATGACCGCAATCCGGCTTGCCCGCGGTTTCACGGGCCGCGACCTACTGGTGAAATTCGCAGGACACTATCACGGGCACTCCGACGCCCTGTTAGCCGAGGCGGGCTCCGGTGTTGCAACACTAGCGATGCCCGGCTCCGCGGGAGTCACCAAGGCAACGGCTGCGCAAACACTCGTGCTTCCCTACAACGATCTCGACGCCGTGCGCGCGGTATTCGCCGCTCATCCGTCGTCGATCGCGGCTGTGATCGTTGAGGCAGCGGCGGCGAACATGGGAGTTGTTGCTCCCGATCGGGGCTTCAACCGCGAGCTTGCCGCCATCGCTCACCGTAACGGTGCGCTGCTAATTCTGGACGAGGTGCTCACCGGATTTCGCGTCGGTTCGGCGGGTTGGTGGGGACTCGAGGCCTCGCGAGTGGTTCCGGATGGCGCGGGCTGGCAGCCCGACCTCGTGACCTTTGGCAAGGTGATCGGAGGCGGAATGCCGCTGGCCGCTCTCGGCGGACGTGCCGACGTGATGGACAATCTGGCACCCCTCGGCCCGGTGTACCAGGCCGGCACTCTGAGCGGGAATCCGGTCGCCGTCGCGGCGGGTATCGCAACGCTGCGGCTCGCCGACCAACAGGTGTATGACCGGCTCAACTCGACCGCGGACACGATTTCAGCCGCTGTCTCTGCCGCTCTGTCTGCCGAGGGTGTCGAGCACGTCGTTCAGCGCGCAGGCAACCTGTTTTCGTTCGCCTTCACGCCAACGCCAGTGCGAAACTACGACGACGTCAGGGCGCAGCAGGCGTTCCGCTATCCGCCGTTCTTCCACGCCATGCTCGACGCCGGAGTGTCACTTCCGCCCTCGGTGTTCGAGGCGTGGTTTGTCTCCGCAGCACACGACTCGGTTGCGGTCGACCGCATCCTGAATGCCCTGCCTGCTGCGGCGAAGGCGGCTGCGGCCGCGACTGCTTAACCCGTCGAGATCCGGAAGTCGCGCCGGCTATTCAGAATCAGTTGCTGGAGTTGCGGAGCCGAGATGGGTCGAACCTCGGCGGGGGTCGTCGGCGTCATCGCTGCGGACTGTGGTGCCAAACTCGTTTGCAACGGCGGCGCGGTCATGGGCGCGGGGAGCGTGTGATAGCTGTGCGGAAGAAGCGTCGCGAGGTGAGCCTTGTAGTTGGTGCCGGTCGGCGCGTGCGGGGTGAAGTCCGTTCCCTGAAACAGCGCGTACAGCGCGGCATCACCTGAGACGTCGTCGGCGTTCCACCAAGCCCACGGCAGGTAGCCGATGCCCTTCGAGTCCGCCCAGATCATGTACGACGTCATCGACGTGCTTCCACCATCCGTCTCTCCGAACTCGCCAGTGATGATGGGAACCGACGCCGCAACGGATGAGGTCGCCGTATTCCAACAGGCGGTCGTGTAGCCGCATGAATCCTGCCCGGGGTAGTTGTGCCAGGAGACGACGAGTTGCGGGTCCGACGGCTTGTGTGCCAACCATCCGGAGAGGTCGTTGCTGTAATTCAGCCCGCCAAGCATGATCGGCTGGGCCGCGCCGCCGGCACGGATCGCGGTCACCAGTTGCGACATCCCAACGACCGTGTATGTGCCAGCGCCCGCCCCCGTGACGGGTACCTGGTTCGTAGTAACGAGGGGTGCCTGACAGCCGCCGTTCTGCCAGCAGTTCCAGGTCAGCTGGAAAGAGTAGGAGTTTGTCGCGTTGTTCCAGATCGAATACGGCTCGTTGAAGGCGTCAAAGATGATC
>JADGOT010000277.1 GCA_017882805.1 Glaciihabitans sp.
AAGATGGCGGCCGCAACGCCTACTCGGTTGCCCTCGACGTCCCATTGCTGAGTTGTGAAGTACTTGAAGCCATAGTGGTGCACGACCGGTATGACCTGCACCGCGAGGAAGACCCCAATGGCGCCCGTAAGTACGAGCACGAGCGCGCCGACGCCTCGAGATGCGCCGCGAAACAGCCGGTCCGACGGATGGGGACGACTCCGGATTCGGCGAGGTCCATCGACGCCGGCACCTTGCAGAGGGAAAGCTGGCGCTGTCATCCGAACCGGCCGAGGACATAGTCAGCGGTGCGGGGATCGCGCGGGCTAACGAAGATCTGTTCGGTTGCGCCGGCCTCGACAATGCCGCCCGGCGTGCCTGTTTCGGCGAGGAAGAATGCACATTGCTGCGACACCCTGGCCGCTTGTTGCATATTGTGCGTAACGATCACGATGGTGACCTCGTCCTTGAGCTCAAGGATCGTCTGCTCGATGCGCCGGGTGGATGCGGGATCCAGTGCCGAGCAGGGTTCGTCCATCAACAGCACGTCTGGAGACACCGCAAGCGAGCGAGCGATGCAGAGGCGCTGTTGCTGACCCCCCGACAGCGAGCCCCCGGGGGTATCGAGGCGATCCTTGACCTCGAGCCACAGGCCGGCGCGTGACAACGAGTGCTCGATCAAGTCAGCGCGCGCATCACGCGCCACCTTGGTTCCGTTCAGCTTGAGGCCCGCTACGACGTTTTCAGCAATCGACATGGTCGGGAACGGGTTGGGCTTCTGGAACACCATGCCAATCCGTCGACGGGTGTCCGTGATGCGCTCGTCGGGTGCATATATGTCAGCCCCATTCAGACGCACCTCGCCGCCCAGCTTCGCGCTGGGTACCCGCTCGTGCATACGGTTGAGAATCCGGAGAAACGTCGACTTGCCGCAACCGGATGGGCCAATGAGCGCGGTCACTACGCCCGGAGGCATCGACAGGTTGACCCGCTCAAGCACTTTGTTGGTCCCGAACCAAGCCGAGATATTCACCGCGTCGAGATGGGCTCCGTGATCGAACACCAGCTGTGGGTACTCAGGGGTGTCGTATAGGACTGCTGTCCCGTCTTCCGTCACGGCGTCTCCGTAGTCGCAGAAGGGGTGGGACTAGTCGACGCCAACGCGCTCGGGCTCGGGCTCTCACTTGAGGGCGCACTGGATCCAGGCGCGGGTGAATCCGACGCGGTACCGGTGGGACTTGGATCTGCGCTCGGATCGGGGCTATCCGTCGGTGATGCGGTGCCGGTCGGGGATGCAGTGCCCGTCGGTGAGTCGGTGGGTGACGGCGACGCCTGCGGGGGAGAGGCGACCGGCAATGCGGGAATCGAAGGCGACGGAGTCGGCACAGGCGGCACCGACGGCTGGGGATAGACCGGCGGAGGCGGTGGTGTTGACGGCCCTGAACTTGGGGACGACGGCGGAGTAGGTGGCGCCATCGGCGAGGGCGTCGGTGACGGCGTCGCTGACGACAGAGGTGAAGGCGTCGGGAAGGCAGACGTAAGGCTCGACGCGGTCTGAGCGAGCGCCGGTAGCTCCTTCAGTGCAGAGACGCCACCCGAGAGGGTTCCCCCGGCGTAGCGGATCGCGACTGACAGCACCGCGCTCACGTAATTGAACGAGTGGTTGTACCCGTACACGGCGGCGATCAGTCCGTCGGCCGTCCGCAAGTCCTGCCCAGTGGCACAGAGGTACCGCGCAGCGGTGAGCGTCGCATCGTTGATGTTCTGCGGGTCGGGAGCCGCGTGCCCTGAGGCACCCTCCTCGTATTCCCGCCACGTCGCCGGCAGAAATTGCATCGGCCCGACCGCTCGGTCGTAGGTGGTATTGCCGTCAAGCGCGCCGTGGTCCGTGTCGGTAATTCGGGCGATGCCCTTGCTGCCATCGAGCACCGGGCCGTAGATGGGCGGACTCGCGACTCCCGACCAGCCAGGCTTGGCTGAGCCTCCGGAGCGGGCGTGGCCCGACTCGATGTACCCGATCCCCGCGAGTACTTGCCAATTCAAGCCACAATTCCGCGAGATGCGGTCCTCGGCAGTTGCGCCGCTGATGTAGGCCGCGAGCGCAACTCGCGGAATGCCGGTCGCCCTCAGCGAATCCAGCACCGCCACCGACACGACGGGTGCGGTGCCCACGGCGGATGCAGGCTCCCGTAGTTGTGCATTCACCAACCACAGCGGGGGCGGCGATGCAGGGCCTGCGCTCGACACCGCGAGAGGGCCCGAGGCCGTCGTTAGTTCCGACGAGTTCCACCCGTTGTCGCTCGCGTGTGAATCCAGCGGGACGACGAGCAGCGGCGGGTAGTCCGGAGGGCTCGGGCTGGCACTGGCTTGGGAAGCGAGACTCGGAGGCGACGCTCCCTCACTGACCGGCGCGAAGAGCACGAGGGCCCATGGCGCAGCGGCCAGGACAATCCCGAGCACGGCCCCCATCGACCTGGGACGTCCTGCATGGTCGACGCGCGACTGGTGCCTGGCGCCGCGGGCGTGCGCACGCGAGGCATGGCTGCGCGCTTGGGGTCGCGCAAACGCAGCCGCTAGGGGTTCTGTCCAGCCTGCGATCCGCGACCGCACCGGCGAGGCGATCCCGACGCGGACCCGAACACCGCGCGGCGCCGCGCGATGGGACGTAGCCTTTGCGCCTACTCGGTGGCGTCCCTGCGTTGCGTTGGTTTCGACGGCGGGCAGATGCGACACAATCCGCACCGTGCCTTCCTTGTCTCGTCGCCGGCGCCCTCGGAGGCAACGGCTGCCAGCGAACTGCATCGGCACGCAGCACAGGCTGTCGAGGATTCGCTAACGACGGGGTACTGCTGCCGTAAGGGCGGATTTCGCGAAGGTGAACAAGAAACCACGAGACAGTCGAAACGTGTCGTTCACCGTCCGCCTGTGCGGCGTTCAGGTTCTCGTGATCCCTCGTTACTGCTGGGGCCCCAAACTCCAGGCGCGCAGTCGGTCGCTGTGATCGACGCGTCTGTGGCCGGGGGTCCGGTGGGCGAACGTAGATTCGTGACGGTGTCAGCACCGATTGGCTCGCGCATCTCGTGGCCAGGCGAGTGGTGCACGGATCAGCACCCCGTAGCGGCCAAGCATTCGTGGTCGGCATGGCGTTTGCTTGGAGCCAACAATCGCGAGCTGGCCCGCAGCTACACCACTTACCCAGACGCAGAGTCGTGCGCCGCTGCCATCAAGTACTTGCAAAGCGCATCGAACCGTTTAGTGCCGGCATTCTTGCCCGGTCCAAGGCTTGGACGCTGGTACTGGCAAGCAGCTGCGGACGACCGTCCCCTCGCCGCGTCCGCAAGGTCGTTCGGCTTGCGGCGCGATTGCGAACAGAACCTCGAGCAATTCCTGATTGCCGTGTC
>JADGOT010000278.1 GCA_017882805.1 Glaciihabitans sp.
GGTCGAAGCTCTGCCCAACGCAATGTTTCGCGTTGAGCTGACCAACGGACACAGAGTACTTGCCCACATCTCGGGGAAGATGCGTCAGCACTACATCCGAATCCTCCCCGAGGACCGCGTGATCGTAGAACTGAGCCCATACGACCTGACCCGTGGCCGGATCGTCTACCGCTATAAGTAATTTGGCGCTACAAGTAGTGCCTTATCTGACTGGAAAGTAACGAGAGGTACCGAGCAATCGGGACCGTATCGAAGACAGCGAAAGAGAAACACAATGAAGGTCAACCCCAGCGTCAAGCCCATCTGTGAGAAGTGCCGAGTGATTCGTCGCCACGGCAACGTCATGGTGATTTGCAAGAGCAACCCGCGCCACAAACAGCGTCAGGGCTAATAACTCAATAACTAAAGGCAGTACCAACAACCTCGACTCCGGTCGAGGGGACACCCGGGGCTTGGAGGCCTCGGCACCGGTACCGTCCAATACCTCCAACATTCTCAAGGAGAAGCCACAATGGCACGTCTAGCCGGCGTCGACATTCCGCGCGACAAGCGCGTAGAGGTCGCACTGACTTACATCTACGGTGTCGGTCGCACGAGGGCCCTCAAGGCCCTCGCAGACACCGAGATCAGCGGTGAGATCCGCGTCAAAGATCTGACCGATGACCAACTCATCGCACTTCGCGACTACATCGAAGGCAATTTCAAGGTAGAAGGTGACCTCCGTCGTGAGGTTGCCGCCGACATCCGCCGCAAGGTCGAGATCGGCAGCTACCAGGGAATCCGCCACCGTCGCGGCCTGCCCGTTCACGGACAGCGCACCAAAACCAACGCTCGTACCCGTAAGGGCCCGAAGCGCACCGTCGCCGGCAAGAAGAAGGCTCGATAACCATGGCAGCACCTAAGTCGGCCGTTCGTAAGCCGCGTCGCAAAGAGAAGAAGAACGTCGCCGTGGGCCAGGCTCACATCAAGTCGACGTTTAACAACACGATCGTCACCATCACCGACCCGAGCGGTGCCGTACTGAGCTGGGCATCGTCTGGCACGGTCGGCTTCAAGGGTTCGCGTAAGTCGACACCGTTCGCCGCGCAGCTGTCTGCAGAGTCTGCAGCACGCCAGGCACAGGAGCACGGGGTCAAGAAGGTGGATGTCTTCGTCAAGGGGCCGGGTTCCGGGCGCGAGACGGCGATCCGTTCGCTTCAGGCCGCCGGCCTCGAGGTTGGCGTCATCTCCGATGTGACGCCGCAGGCGCACAACGGATGCCGCCCACCCAAGAGGCGCCGCGTCTAGTCATATTGGCGACGGGGCACGCTTGCGACTTCGTCGCCGGCGCACCCTGCCGCTGATGCGCCCTCCGATTCACACCACAACTTAATCGCGTCTATAGCTTTCAGGCGGGCCAGCCACCCGTCACCTCATAAGTGTCATATAGCGGACACTTCGCCGAAAGGAACAACCCGTGCTCATTGCACAGCGCCCCACACTCGCAGAAGAAAACCTCTCAGAGTTCCGTTCACGTTTTGTCATCGAGCCGCTTGAGCCCGGCTTCGGTTACACGCTTGGCAACTCGCTTCGCCGCACGCTTCTCTCGTCTATTCCTGGCGCAGCTGTCACGAGCATCCGCATCGACGGTGTGCTGCACGAGTTCAGCACCGTTCCCGGTGTGAAGGAAGACGTCACCGAGATCATCCTGAACATCAAGGGGCTCGTTGTCTCGAGCGAGCACGACGAGCCGATCACCGCGTACCTGCGCAAGCAGGGTGCCGGTCAGGTCACCGCCGCCGACATCTCCGCTCCTGCCGGTGTTGAGATCCACAACCCTGAGCTCGTCATCGCGACGCTCAACGACAAGGCCAAGTTCGAGCTCGAGCTGACCATTGAGCGTGGCCGTGGCTACGTTTCTGCGACGCAGAACCGCAGCGAATTCTCCGAGGCCGGCCAGATTCCGGTCGACTCGATCTACTCGCCCGTGCTCAAGGTCACCTACCGCGTCGAGGCAACTCGTGCCGGTGAGCGCACCGACTTCGACCGCCTGGTCGTGGATGTCGAGACCAAGAACGCGATCACCCCGCGTGACGCGATCGCCTCCGCTGGCCGCACCCTGACCGAACTGTTCGGTCTCGCACGCGAGCTCAACACGGCTGCAGAGGGAATCGAGATCGGCCCAGCGCCGGTCGACGCCGTTCTCTCCAGCGAGCTGAGCATGCCGATCGAAGACCTCGACCTGTCCGTGCGTAGCTACAACTGCCTCAAGCGTGAGGGCATCAACACCGTGAGCGAGCTGGTTGCTCTCTCCGAGATGCAGCTCATGAACATCCGCAACTTCGGCCAGAAGTCGGTGGATGAGGTCAAGGACAAGCTGGTCGAGATGGGTCTCAGCCTGAAGGACTCGGTTCCCGGGTTTGACGGCGCTCACTTCTACGGTGGAGATGACGACGAGGTTTAGGCCTTCTCGTCTCTAACGACTTACCAACAACGAAAGAATCCTGACTAATGGCTGCACCAACTAAGGGACCACGCCTCGGCGGTGGACCGGCGCACGAGCGCCTCATGCTTGCGAACCTCGCGGCTGCCCTGTTCACGCACAAGAGCATCAAGACGACCGAGACGAAAGCCAAGCGCCTGCGTCCCGTCGCCGAGCGGCTCATCACGTTCGCGAAGCGCGGTGACCTGCACGCACGTCGTCGCGTGCTTGCGGTCATCCACGACAAGACCGTCGTGCACGAGCTCTTCACCGAGATCGCTCCGCTGGTCGAACTACGCGCAGGCGGCTACACGCGCATCACGAAGCTTGGCTTCCGCAAGGGCGACAACGCGTCGATGGTGCAGATCGAGCTCGTACTCGAGCCGGTGAACCCGAAGCCTAAGAGCGCGAAGAAGACTGCTGCTGCTGCCGGTCCCGCTGCCAAGGCAGCTCCGGCTGCCAAGCCCGCTCCGGCTGCCGACATCGAGCCTGAGACAGAAGCAGAGGAGACCCCAGAAGAGGTCACCGAGACCGAGGCTGCGCAGACCCAGGTTGCTGACACCGAGGCTCCGGCCGAGGTCGAAACCCCGGATGCCGCCGAGTCTGAGGCTCCCGCCGCCGAAGCCGCAGAGGCCGACGCCGCTGACGCCGACGATGCCGCGGCAATCGTCGCCGACGACGCTCCGGCCGAGGACGACGCCAAGTAGTTCTTGGATCTAACAAAA
>JADGOT010000279.1 GCA_017882805.1 Glaciihabitans sp.
AAGGCGTACCCGAGCGGCGGCGGCGACTACGAAGTTGCGCGCAAGAACATCGGCGAGGTCGCCGGCCTGATTGTGGCTTCCGCCCTGCTCGTCGACTACGTGCTCACGGTCGCGGTGTCGGTTGCCAGCGGCGTGGACAACATCATCTCGGCGTTCCCCGTGCTCAACACTTTCCGGGTCGAGCTCGCGATCTTCTTCCTGCTCCTGCTCATGGCCGTCAACCTGCGCGGCGTTCGAGAGTCGAGTAAAGCCTTCGCGGCACCCACTTACCTCTTCATCGCGAGCATCGCCGTGATGATCATTACCGCGCTCGTTGAGGCCATCAGCGGTCACGCCCCGGTCGCGGAGTCGTCGGTTTACCACGTCAAGCCGGAAAGCATTGCGCAGGTTGCGTTCGTATTGTTGTTGCTTCGCGCGTTCTCGAGCGGATGTTCGGCCCTCACCGGTGTCGAGGCCGTCTCGAACGGCGTGCAAGCCTTCCGCATTCCCAAGATCCAGAACGCGCAGAAGACGCTCGTGCTCATGGGTTCCATCGCGATCGTGTTGTTCGTCGGCCTTGTCACCGTCGCGCTTATGAGCAAAGTGCACTACGCCACGTCTGCGTGCGACCTCATCGGCTTCAAGAACTGTCTGATCGTTCCGCAGCGCTCGCTCATCGCCCAGATCGCCGCCGGCACCTTTGGCGACAACTCGGTCATGTTCTTCGCCGTTCAGGCCACGACGGCGCTCGTTCTCCTGCTCGCCGCCAACACGGCATTCAACGGCTTCCCGCTGCTCGGGTCAGTACTGGCCCAGGACCGGTACGCACCCAAGGCGCTGAGCACCCGGGGCGACCGACTCATCTACTCCAACGGCGTCCTGATCCTCGCCCTCGCAGCCGGTGTACTGCTGGTAATTTTCCAAGCCAACGTGACGTCGCTCATCCAGCTGTACATCATCGGTGTCTTCGTCTCGTTTACGCTCGGCCAGTCCGGGATGATTCGGCACTGGATCCGCCTCCTCAAAACGAACCCGCCCAATCGGCGGAATATCCGGGTCAGCCTCACAATCAATTCGATCGGCGCGACATTCACCGCGAGCGTTCTCATCATCGTCACGGTCTCGAAGTTCCTCAACGGCGCCTATCTGGTATTCATCATGATGCCGATCCTGTTCCTCCTGATGTTTGGCGTGAACCGCTACTACCGTGACGTCGACAAAGAGATCGAGGCAGACCCGACGACCGTCTTTGGCGCCAAGGGCGACCACGCCGTCGTTCTTGTCGGAAAACTTCAGAAGCCGGTCCTCAAAGCGCTCGACTATGCGATCGCGGCGCGCCACGAAAGCATTGAAGCCGTTCACGTCTCAATCGACGAAGCCGAGACCCAACGACTCCAGGAGCAGTGGCTGGAGCAGAACGTCGAGGTGCCCCTTCGGGTCATCGAATCGCCATATCGAGACATCTCGCTTCCCCTGATTAAGTACATCCGCTCCCGTCGCGAAGTACAGGGCTCCGAAGTCGTCACCATCTACACGCCGCTGTTCATTGTCGGCCACTGGTGGGAGGCGCTGCTCCACAACCACAAGGGCCGACGCATCCGGCACAAGCTCATGCTCGTACACGGTGTCGTTATCGCACTTGTGCCGTGGCTGCTCGACTCGTCTGAGCTCATCTACGGTCGACGGTCTCGTCCGATTCCAGGCCAGGATCGCCGTGGTGAGCCTGTGCGTCCGGTGATCCGCCGACCAATGCCGACGGCCAAAGCCGGGAAGGTAGGCGCCGGATTGGCATCGAAACAGCCGAGATTGTCCGCCGCCAAGCAGTCCGCAAACGCGAAGCGCAACGCCGAGAAGCTTGCGGCTCAGAAGCGTGAAACAGAGAAGCGCGCTGCAGATAAGCCGGAGCGGGCTGCGGCCGGATCCACGACTTCCAAGCCAAAATAGGCTTCGTGCGCAACGTCCTGGCAGTGTTTATTGGTGGCGCGCTTGGCACGGCACTTCGACTTGGGCTGGATGCGACCGTTGTGCATCACGATGACCAGTTCCCTCTCTCGACGCTGCTGATCAACGTAACGGGATCCTTCCTTCTCGCGCTCCTCGTCTCACGGCTCTGGCCAATCGCGCCCGGGTGGGTTCGCGCCGGGCTCGGACCAGGACTCCTCGGCGGGTTCACCACGTTCTCCGCGGTGATGGTATCCATGGTGACCTTGGCCGCCAGCAACCAGATCGTTCTCGCGCTCGGCTATCTGGGGGCGACCCTCGTGCTCGGCTTCGGCGCCGCCGCCCTCGGGTTCTTGCTGGGCCTGCGGCGGGACGCCGCGCCGACCATCGAGGTCGACGAATGATCTGGGCGGCCGCAATCGTCGGCGGGGGCGCGGCAATCGTGCGCTACCTGGTGTCACGGGCCTACGCAAGACGCAGTGGCCTCCCGTGGGCCGTCTTTACGGTAAACGTGATCGGATCGGCGATTGGCGGCATCACGATCGGACTTGCTGGCACGGGCGCCATCTCATCCGACCTCCGACTCGTGCTGATCGGAGGGTTCGCCGGCGGTCTGACGACGTTCAGTACGTGGAGCGTCGAGACGATTCAACTGCTGATGGAGCGCAAGCTTCGCACGGCTCTCGTCAGCGTGATCCTGAATCTCGCAATCGGTCTTGCGGTCGCGACCGCGGGCTATCTCTTCGCGACGGTGCTGAGTTAGGGCTCGGTAGCCCAGAGCGACCCTGCCTGCAGTTTGCTCAGCGTCGCAACGACCTGTCGAGCGATCAGCCGCCCGGCGCGATTCGCCCCGATCGTAGATGCCTGAGGGCCGTAGCCCGCAAAGAAGACCCGCGGGTCCTTCCACGATGATCCACCCGCGACAATGATGCCGCCGGCTTTCTCGCGCAGCTTGAGCGGTGCGAGGTGACGCAACTCGGGCCGGAAGCCCGTCGCCCACACGATTGCATCTGCTGGCCGGAATGTGCCGTCCGCCCAAGTGACACCGTTCGGCTCAATGCGCGCAAACATCTGCTTAGGGCTGAGCAGCCCACGCTCGATGCCTGCCTGAATTCTTCTCGTGCGCGGCACGCCCGTCCCGCTCACGATGCTCGGTAGTGCGCGGCCAGCCCGCGCGGCCTCATCCTGCATTGCGACCGCGGCTGTGCCGGCCTCCATGTTGAGTTCGGTGTCGTCCAAAAAGTCGACGTTGCGTCGACTGACCCAGGTGAGTTCGGCCGCAGCCTCCTCGAGTTCGAGCAGGAAGCCCACCGCCGACGTGCCGCCTCCGACCACGACGACGTTCTGACCTGCGAACTCGCTCGCGTCCACGTAGTCGTTGGTGTGAACCTGACGACCCTGAAAATCGTCCCGTCCCGGGTACCACGGGATGAACGGGGCGCCCCATGTGCCCGTGGCGTTCACGACGATATCCGTCGTCACATCCTGCACATCCTCTCCGTCAGTGAACGTGACAAGAAGGTTGGCACCGTTGTTTTGAACGGCCGTAACGGATGCCGGACGAACCACCTTCAGGCCGTAGTGCTCCTCGTACCGGCGATAGAAGTCGGCAACCACATCCTTCGCGGGAATGTTGCGATCCGCGGTCTCAAAACTGACGCCCAGCTCGTCCATTCCCGGCAGGTCGTTGATGTGATGCGCAGAGCCAATTCGAAGCGCCTCCCAGCGAAACTGCCAGGCGCCACCAGTGCCTGGGCCGCGATCGAGAAGTACGAAATCGTTGTTGGGGTCGAGTCCGAGGCGCCGCAAATAGTACGCGACCGACAGTCCTGCCTGACCTGCGCCGATCACGACGACTGACGTGTCAGTTCCCGCGGTAACCACGCATCAACGTTACTTGGTCGCTGCTCTGAGCGAGCGACCGAACGTGGCCGCAAGGCACTGGTGAAGGAGTGATAAAGTGATCGCTAGCTTTTCACCTGTCGACGATACGCATTTCAAAAGAGGGGGTCTCGCATGGGGCGTGGCCGTCAAAAGGCAAAACACACCAAGGTTGCCCGGGACCTGAAGTACTACAGCCCGGACACGAACTACGGTGCGCTCGCCAACGAGCTCCACACGACCGGGCCGATAAGTCCGGAGATGGACAAGTGGGCTGAGTACCTCGACGACGACGCGTCAGAAGACGCCGGCGAGAGTCGTACGGCGTAGGCCGGGTCTCGATACGCCCGCTTCGCGGGCTACTCGACCGCCGATTACTACGCCGGATACGCTCCGGTGAGGCGGACTGCTCCGCCGTTGACGCCCTTGGCGCCCTGCTCGAAACTGTCGGTCCCCGTCGAGGGGCGCGCACCAGTACTCACAATGCCCGCGACCCACGCCGGGAAGCCGTCGGTGCCGAGCTTCTCGATAACCGCATCCGCAGATCCAGCGGCGACGACCGCGATCATTCCCATGCCGAGATTCCAGGTGCCCTCGGTCTCGGTCAGCTTCATGCCGCCGAGGTCAGCGAGCACCCGGAACA
>JADGOT010000280.1 GCA_017882805.1 Glaciihabitans sp.
AGGTGCTGGGGCAGCGCAGGGTTCGGTCGTACTGGCCTCGGTGCTCGGAATGGGCGGTGACACCGATCAACTTCTCGCAGTGTTGTCCGAGAAACGGGATCGTGCGCTCGACGTCAATGGCGCGTGGCCCGAGGCCCACGCGCTGTTCAGCCGTCTGCTTGGCATCCCCTCCACCGACGTGGGCGCAGCGTTTCGTAGTTCAGTCGCTCGTACTTTGCTCATCGACGCCGTGCACCAAGCCGGTGCCCTTCCCGAGCGCCTGCAGTCGGCGATCGTCAACGCCTCACCCGTTCAGGCGGCCTTTCGTCCCAACATCGTTGGTGACTGGTGGTTGCGCTATCCTGCCGCGGCACTGCGAGCGTTCGCGTCAGCGGATGAAGATCTCCGTGTCGGCGACGGGATGCAGTGGGTTCCAGCGCTCGAAGGAGTATCCCTCGCGGCCAGCATCGAACGTGCGGCCCTCAGCGCCGCCCTCGCTGAGATCGCTTCAGGCAACTCACAGAGTGCGGCCGACCTCGCTACCTCCCGGCGACGCGGTCGATGGGTGCGAGAATCTGGTCAACAGCCAGACGGAGATGGCGGCTGGTCAGTCCGATGGGCGGCTGTGTTCGCACTTGCGGAACTGCAGTCCAGCCTCGCCGACCCGATTCCGCCGGTGTCGGCAACGTCGGATCAGATCTTCGTTTGGTACATCGATAGCGGTTGGCAGGTCGATCGTGCTCACCGAAGGTTCGAGTTCGCCCTGACAGGCTTGGATCTCTACGACGCGCTAGAGGAACCGATTGCGTCCGCTCGAGCTGCGTACGACAACTGGCTCTCGAAGGTGATCCAGCGGTTCACGGGCGCGGTTGATCAACGTGGGTTCGATGTCGGCGACGTTCTGCGGCAGGGTGACATCCATAGCCGCTTCGTGGCAGCTGTCGATGGTCTCGTGGCGTACGTCTGGGTGGATGCCATGCGTTTCGAGTTGGCCGTCGATGTTGCGGAGTCCATTCGATCGAACGGTCACTCCGTCGAGCTGTACGCAGCGATTGCGGCGCTGCCAACGATCACCCCGGTCGGCATGGCGAATCTCTGCCCTGGGGCTTCGGCCTCACTGGCGCTCGATGTGGCCGACGGCAAGCTGATCGTGCGGGTGGCAGGTACCGCAGTGAAGAACGTCGAAGATCGCCGGACACTGCTCCGAGGCGCTCATGGCCAGGTCGCCGATGTGGACCTCGCATCGTGGGTGACTCGCAGTGAGAAGGAACTCGCCTCGAGCGTTGCCGGCGCGGATCTCGTCTTGATCCGTTCGTTGGACCTGGATGCGACGGGCGAGAACGGCATCGAGATGTTGAGTGCAGCCTGGAGCACCTTCTCTGAGACACAGGGCGCGCTTGCTCGCATGGTGGCGAAGCTCGCGACTCTCGGGGTGAAGCGGGTCGTGATCACGGCCGACCATGGTTTCATAGCGCTGAGTCGACGGCTCGACGACAGCATGCGGATCGACGCGCCGAAGGGCGGCAAGGGTGAGTTGCATCGGCGGGGCTGGGTCGGACGAGGAGCAATGGATCACCCGTCGGTGCTGCGCCTCCCGGTCGCATCCGCGGGTATTGGCGGGGATCTTGACGTCCTCGTTCCGCGCGGGCTCGCCGTGTTCGCTGCCGGAGGCAGCAAGCAATTCTTCCACGGTGGGCTTTCGCCCCAGGAGTTGGTTGTTCCGGTCATCGTCGCCGACCTCGTCGCCGCCAAATCGAACGCGAGGCTCAGCGTCGACGTCGACATCGTTGGCGGCAAGATCACCACAGGTGTCTTCGGCGCCAGCGTCACCTTCTCCGGCGACTTGTTCGCCTCGGAGGCCGTCGTCCGGGTGATCGCTCGTCGAGGATCAGACCAAGAGGTCGCACAGATCGCGGACGGTGACGGATACGACCGCGAGCGTGGCACCATTACCGTCACCGCCGGGAGTGAGGCACGCCTCCTCTTCAAGGTAACGCGGCCCCTTGAGCCCAATGATCACGTGGAGCTGCAAGTCTTCGACGCGAGGACCGACCAGCTGCTCGGCAAGGCGCCAGCAACGGTCGCTGCGCCGGTGAGGACGATGGAGGACGACCTTGATTGAGATGGACCCACTCGACCGGATGGCCAACGAGTTCTTCATCGGTCGGGTCGTACGTAAGGATTTGGTCCGCCGGGTGAAGGTCGGAAACAACGTGCCAGTACACGTGCTCGAGTTCCTGCTCGGCAAGTACTGCGCGTCGGACGATCCAGCAGTCGTCGAGAACGGTCTCGTGGTAGTCAACCAGACTCTGGTCGACAACTTCATCCGCCCGGATGAGTCCGAGCTGGCGAAGTCGAAAGTGAAGTTGAACGGCCAGCATCGACTGATCGACAAGGTCGAGGTTCGACTGGTCGAGAACCGGTTCTGGGCGACGCTGGCCAACTTCAACGACAAGTGGGTTCACATCCAAGAAGATGTCGTTCAGAAGTATGATCGGCTGGTCCAGGGTGGGGTCTGGTGTCAGCTCGACCTCATCTTCAATGATCTCGAAGACGAGAAGCCTCTCAGGCCCTTCTACATAAAGGCTCTGAAGCCCATTCAGGTCGCGGCATTCGACCTAGGAGCATTCCTGATGGGGCGGGGGATGTTCTCCCGTGACGAATGGATCGACCTCATCATGCGATCGATCGGTCTAGAGCCGTCGAAGTACGACCTGCGCGGCAAATTGGTTGCTCTCACCCGACTGATCCCCATGGTCGAGCGCAACTACAACCTGATCGAGCTCGGCCCGTGGGGAACCGGCAAGTCGTTTGTCTATCGAGAGCAGTCGCCGAACGCGATCCTGATCTCAGGCGGCAAGATCACCGTCCCGCAGCTCTTCGTCAACAACTCCACGGGTCGCGTCGGGTTGCTGGGCAACTGGGACGTGGTTGCCTTCGACGAGGTTGCCGCGCTCGAGATGTCCGACTCGGCGGTCATCCAGATGCTCAAGGACTACATGGAGTCCGGTTCGTTCGCTCGTGGTCGCGAGGAGATTCCCGCCGAGGCCTCCACCGTCTTCATCGGCAACACCAGCCGGCCGCACACCGAACTCGTTCGAACAGCGCATCTCTTCGCCGATCTTCCCAAGGCCATGGTCGACCCTGCATTTCTCGACCGTATGCATTTCTATCTCCCGGGATGGGAGGCGCCGAAGCTTGAGCCCCGTCTCTTCACTGATCACTACGGCTTCGTGTCCGACTACCTCTCCGAGGCGTTCCGCCAACTTCGCAAACGGTCGTTCGTCAGTGCAATAGATCCGGAATTCGCCCTCGGTCCTCACCTTGCCCAACGCGACGTGAAAGCCGTTCGCAAGACCGTCTCCGGGCTCCTGAAGATTCTTCATCCTCACGGCGACTGGAGTCGGGCCGAGCTGCGTGAATACCTCGAGTGGGCCATGGAGGGACGCCGGCGGGTGAAGGAGCAGCTCAAGAAGCTCGCCACACACGACTTCGCGAAGACGTCGTTCACATATTCGGAGGTCGATACGGGCCGGGAGTACTCCGTGGAGGTGCCGGAACAACCCGAGGGTGCCATCGTCGAGGAATCGCTTGCCGAGCCCACAAACGATGACCAGCCAGCACCGAAACAACTCCAGGCGATGACCGTCAGCGAGCTGATCACCGCGGGGGAAAGCCGCATGCTCGAGTTCAAGGCAACTGCGCGGGTCAACCTCGCTACCGGGCAGCGAGATCCTGCCATCGAGCTGGCCGTGATCAAGACGGTAGCTGGTTTCCTCAACGCCCATGGTGGAACGTTGTTGATCGGCGTGACCGACGAAGGGACTGTGAGGGCGCTTAAGGAGGACATTGTGGCGACCGGCAACAAGGGTCGTGACGGGTACGAGAATGCCCTGACATCGTTGCTTGACTCAGCCATCGGCCGGCCGGCCGTTACACAGGTCCACATCTCATTCCAGGCATTTCCTGAGGGTGATGTCTGCCGGCTCGAAGTGCAGTCCAGCCACGAGCCCGTCTTCGTTCGCAATAGAAAGGGCGATGCCGACTTGTACGTGCGAATCAACAACTCGACGCGCCTCCTCAACACTGCAGACGCCCTCTCTTACATCAAGAAGCGCTTTCGCTGATCGTGGCGACGCCAGTGTCTCTTATCGAGTATCCCATCTATCGGTGCGGACTTGCCCTTTCAGGCGCTAACACATTCTGGACTGAGCAAAGCAGTCCAAATCTCGGGGGAATTCTTACTGCAGCTGAGGCATCGCACCTACGCCTATCCGGTACGCGTTTTGTGATCCTGTCGGCTTGCGATTCTGCTGCAGGAGATGTTCAGATTGGCGAGGGGGTTTTTAGCCTGCACAGAGCGTTCCTTGTGGCTGGCGCGAGCTGTGTTGTCGGTTGCCTATGGCCAGTCGAAGATCGTGCTGCACGACTACTCATCAACGAGCTTTATTCAGAACTGGTTCGCGGAACTCCAATGCGCGACGCCTTGATGACAGCGAAGAGACTTCGGCGGCGAGCCGGCAGTCCCATCGCTGATTGGTGTGCGTTTGTCTGCTATGGGGACGCGTCAGCTACATTGATGACCACGTAAGCGGTTCTTTGGGGTTCTAACCGGCACCTCGAAGCCTATGCCAGCCAGTATCCGAATGGCGACGTCTAAGAAGTGGAACCTGAGGGTGCTATCGGTAGCGACTCGGATGCTCCTCCGGG
>JADGOT010000281.1 GCA_017882805.1 Glaciihabitans sp.
CAGACAAGTCGATGTTGCCCGCGCGAAGTGAGCGCACACAGAGCCGAAGGTCCCGATGTTGCCCAACACCGTTCGGCACTTGGCTACTCGACGCGGTTACGAGTTGATGGCCGGGGCTAGCGTGCAATGTGGTGCCCAGCAATCTCACGTTCAAAGTGCTGAACGCGGCGCATCGCTCGTTACTGCGTTTGAGTGGTCAGCGCGTTGGCTGGCGTGCGGGCGGAATGCCGGTGCTGGAGTTGACGACGATCGGGCGTAAGAGCGGTCGGCCGCGATCGGTCATGCTGCCCTCCCCCGTGCAAGAAGGTGAGAAGTGGGTAGTCGTCGCGTCTCGCGGCGGCAACGACCACCATCCGGCGTGGTTCCTCAACTTGCGCGACCGTCCGGACGTCGAAGTCAACCGGAAGGGCAAGCCGAAGCAATCGATGCGCGCACGGATCGCCACCCCGGAAGAACGAGCGCGGCTGTGGCCGCAGGTCACCGCGACCTACAACGGCTATGCCCAATACCAAGAGAAGACCGACCGCGAGATCCCTCTGATCTGGCTCGAACCGCAGCACTGACGTTCGTCGCCGTCTCGAAACGGCGGACGATCAGCTGGAGGGACGTTCGGGCGGACGGAGCTCGGAAGCCCGTTGATCGCCAAGTCGGTCGAGGGCGGCGGCTTGCGCGGTGAGGGCCTCGGCAACATGCTCGATCGCTTCGACGACCCGGTCGGCCTGCAGGTGTTCCTCTGCGACGAGCCGAGCCAGCCAGAAGCGCAGGAGCCGAGCGACGGAGAAGCGCGCGAAGAGGGCGACGCCGATGAATACCACGGCGAGTCCGAAGATGCCGCCGGAGATGGCGTACGGGATCTCCTGGTAGACGTACTTGGTACCGGAAGCGCCCCACCAGCCGAGCCCGATCACGACCAGACCGATGACCGGCAGCACGATCCCGAGCACGTAGAGCCGATGCTCGAGTCGTTCGGAATGGTCCGGCACTTTCAGCGCGTGGACGCCGGCCGAATACCGATCTGCCGGGCCTGACGTCGGCTCCGGCCCGGCGACCGCATCTTGCCCGCTCACAGGCTCGCTCCCATATAGGCAGACGCCAGCTCGGATTCGAGCTCGGCGGGTGGACCCGAAGCGGTGACCCGACCGCGAGTCATGACGACGACGATGTCGGCGACGCCGAGCACGGTGCGAGCGAACTGCTCGACGACGAGGATCGAAACCCCGTCTCTTGCGATCTCGGCCACCATCCCATACAGCTCCTCGACCACGAGCGGCGCCAGCCCGATCGACAGTTCGTCGAGGAGCAGAACCGCGGGCTCGGTAGCCAGTGCCCGCGCAAGGGCGAGCATCTGCTGCTCGCCACCCGACAGCGTGCCGGCCAGCTGGGCGCGGCGCGCGCCGAGCCTCGGAAAGAAGCTGAAGGTCCGCTCCTCGATCGCGGATCGGGAAACGCCCGTATAGCTGGCCATTGTGAGATTCTCCCGCACTGTGAGGTTCGGGAATACACCCCGACCCTCGGGAATCGTGCACAAGCCGACACGAGGTAACGCCTGGCCGGGCACGCCGTTCACGTGACGCCCGGCCATGTGAACGCAGCCATGGGTGGGAACCATCTGACCGCTCGCAACTTTGAGCGTCGTGGACTTCCCCGCACCGTTGGGACCGAACAACGCCACGACACCACCGCGAGGTACAGCGAGGTCGACTCCGCGGAGCACTTCTATCCCGTGATAGGCGGCGTGGACGGCGCGGAGCTCCAACGCGGGCGCGGGACGCGGCCCGAGGTCCCGCGCTGCGTGTGCCGGCGTTCGTGTATCCGTCGATGAGGGCCGCGCCCAAACGACGGGCGCCGCGTCATTCGCGGTTCCGAGGTACGCGTCGAGAACGGATTGGTTGCGACGAATCTCGGTGGGTGTGCCGACCGCGAGCAGGGCGCCGTAGTTCAGGACGTGCACGCGCGAACACACCTCCATGACGAATCCGACGTCGTGCTCGACGAGGAATATCGCCAGCCCCTCAGCGGTGAGCTCATGCAGGAGCTCGGCAAAGGCCTCGGTCTCACGGTCATTCAGACCCGAGGCCGGCTCATCGAGCAGCAGCAGCCGAGGTCGCGCGGCGAGAGCCCGACCCACCTCGCAGAGCCGGGCCAGGCCGGTCGGAAGCGCGTCGGCCCGCTCATCGGCCACCGCGCGCAAGCCGACACGATCGAGGATGGCATCAGCGTCGCGGCGCGGGTTCGAACCAAGGTCGTGAGCCCATCGGCGCCGGATCTCAGCCGCGACGAGGATGTTGTCGCGTGCACTGAGGCTTCCGAACACCTCGAGTTGCTGAAACGTGCGCGCGATCCCTAGGCGTGCCCGCTCGCGCGGCTTCTCGTGCGTGATGTCGTGTCCGTCGAGCGTCAGCGTTCCCCTGCTCACGTCTTGCAGTCCCGTGATCGAGTTGAAGATCGTGGTCTTGCCGGCACCATTCGGACCAATGAGCCCGGTGACGCAGCCGCGCTCGACGTCGAGGTCGACCCCGTTCACCGCGTCATTTCCGCCGAAGCGGATCGTGAGCCCGCGGGCTTCAAACAACGTCACTGCAGTCCTCCGTCGTGATGCCCAGCTCTCGTTCGAGAGCGCGCA
>JADGOT010000282.1 GCA_017882805.1 Glaciihabitans sp.
CCTCTCAACTGGGCGATCGCCGGCAAGGTCCGCCATGTGCTCAATCACGACCTCGCCGATTTGAAGCAATGTCTGGAGAGCCCGACCTCGTCTGACGGCATGAGATAGTCGTGTGACCGGTCGAGGCTGCCGCCGGTGGAGCTCCACACTCCATGCGCGGACGCAAGAATCCTCCGCTCGATCTGACCCCGGTGCCCGAGGGCACTCCGCTGACCTTCGACACGCTCGCGACGACGTACTGGAGGACTACGTGTTACAGCGCGATTGGACACTGAACACGGCCCGGCCACGCGTGGAGCACTTGCGCGAGTTCCTCGGCGGGTGGCCGGTCGGGACGATCACGGCCGACGCCGTGCGGCAGTACCAATTGTTTCGGCGGAAACAGGGTGCCGAAGCGGCCACGTTGCGACCCATCACCGCCGAGTCACGGGGCGCGTGCCCGAGTCGGAGATCCATCCGATCAACGCCTCCCGAACGGACGAAGAACGGCTGGCTCGTCGTACCGGCGCGAGCGAGTATCGATTCGTGATCCCCGGGAGGCGGTGTGGCGATGCTCGTCACAGCGTCCACTGAACGCCCTCGCCTTCGCCCAACCACTCCCTACTCGTCCGCAACGGTTCTCGCCCAGCGGTATCCATCGGCGCGATAGTTGCTGATGAACCATCGGGTTGTCTGGCATGAAACTCTGCCGTTCTGCCGTCGTGGTGCTGGTCTCTGCCGTTGCCGTACCGGCGTGGGCTCAAATGTCCGTCGATGACCGACCGCACCGCCTAGTCGTCGATCCCTCCGTCGTGGCCAACCTCCCGCAGACGCATGTCCTGCCGGGCACTCCAGTGAAGCCCTCGACCGAGCCGACCAGGGCATTCGACGTACGTCCCTTGGTTGAGACGCTGACGAGCGCGCTGACCGCCACGCCGCATATGCGTGCCGCGGACGCGACGGTCGGGATGGCCTTAATCGCGCTCGGGACGCGGGCGCATCATCCAATGTCGGCCGCGGTCTTCGTCGGCGTTCACGCGATGCAACTCGGATTCGGGCGCAACGGTCCGCCGGCGTGGCGCACCTTTGAGATTCAGCCCGACGTGAGTCGGGGTCGATTTGCGATCACGATGCGACGAACGCTCGGAGGAACGCGTTGAGGCGACTGATGTCACTGGACACCGTTTGGAGTTCCAAAGAGCGAATTGAGACCTCCTCCAGCCTATCTAGCAAATTGAGCTGCACAGTAAGAGGGGTGAAAGCAACCCACCGAAGCCACCGGTAGTTGCAAGTCTATCCATGCTGCCTCCTTCACCGTTCGAGCAATCCGACGATTTCTTCGATGGACCAGACGTGATCCGCGATACCCGCTTCCATCGCTGGCGTCACGCGAAGGGTCTGATGCACGCGGCCGAAGTTGTAATACATGAAGTAGAGTGCCACGGTCGCCGCGTGGTTCTCCCGCTTTTTCGAGAAGCATGACCAATGACCGGAACCCACCAAACTCAGGGAGTCCACCAGAGTTAGGGGATCCCTTCGAAGTGCTATTCGACATCCAACGGCCACAGGATCACTACCGGTTTAGGTGCGAGCTTCGCGATCGGGGTTCTGAAGGGAGCAGAGGTCCGTTCTTTCGAAAAGGACCAACTGCTGTTTGCCCGGACCTATCGAGACAGGATTGTGAAGACTGTGCAGCTCCGCGGCAGACGATCGGCGGTTTTGCTGGCTCGGACGATGCTGCTGTTTATGGAGAAGGGATCAACCGCCGGGGTAGAACGATCGTTGCCTTCTTGGCGCGAATCAGCGCCCTGAGTGAAGGGCGCGTGGGTCCCCACAACTCGAAGCGGTGCGAAAGTGTACCGATCGCGCGAGTGCATGTGGTGGACCGGATCGCTACTCCTGCGACCGAGCGGTGCGAACGGCTGTCCGAATCGCGTGGATCAGCGCCGTGGGCTCTCGGAGGCCGGCCGTCACAGTCACCACCGGCACGCCGCTCGGCCACGCGGTGCGCTGCAGCGGCGACACGTCGCGCGCTCGGGCGACGACAACATCCGGCAGCAGCGTCGAGATGACCGTCACGGCGTGGGCCACCGAGTTCACCCGCGCCACGGCGAAACGCAACGTCGCCAACAGTGTTGCGCCCAGGTCGCCACTCGTCGGATCTTCATCGACGAGAAAGACGAGCGGGGCGAGGCCGAGCACGTCGTCGGGGCGTCGGCCGCCGTGAGGCGCCCGCCGTCGGTCTCGTTCCTGACGTATTCGTGAGACACGGTGGCGATCCTACGTCAGATGTATACGGTTGAGTCAGAACTCGCGTCGGGTGGGCTGGGGTCAGTTTGAATCCTAGCTCCCGTCGCGAGAGCCGATCCACATCGCGAGTGACCCTGATGCAATTAGAAGGGTCGAGACGCCGCCCCCGCGACCACGAGTCGCAGAGATGCACCGACCGTCGCTCGGCTGAGTATCGTGAGTAAGCTGAAGGCGCTAAGTAGAACCAGCACAAACAGGACCGCCGACTTCTATCACGCGAAGGGCGGTCGCGACGATGTTTTGGTTGATCGCGGCAGCCTCAATTCTCCAGCAAAGAAACGATTTCCTCGATCGACCGAGACATGATCCGCGATGCCAGATTCCATCGAGGGCGTCACCCGCAGCGTCTGATGCACCCGGGTAGTGCATCAGTTCGACTGCTCTGCTCTGGGACACTCAATTCGACGTCACTCTTGGGACATTCGTCAGGCACGATTGAATAGCCGCGAGGTTCGTACCAATGATGGCGACGGTTTTTATGTTGGCCGCGCCACCCTCCTGGTGCAATTGAGCCATGTGCCTACCGATGGCAGCCAGCGCAGCTTGGATCTGTTTCATCTGCGCCGAGTTCACGGTCATTGCCAGATCGCTCATAACATCCCTTGCTTACGCCGCGACTGCGCTACGTCTGTCCGGTATTACATCCCTTTAGCTGTCTCGCTATAATTCACGAACGTTCCGCGGCGCGGGAACTGGGAGGCCGGCGGGTAACCTCGCTCGGCGCGGAGTGGCGGGCGTAAGGCCGCTTGGGATGCCCTGCGAGGTCGTCCGATGATGGTGGCTTGGAGGATGTGGTCGAATTCTGCTGATGGAGCGCGAGTTGACGCTCCAGATCGGCGATGTGCTTGTCCGTCTCAGCGATCTGCTTCGCCTGCTCGGCATTCTGTTGCCGGAGCCGCTCATTCTCGCGTGTCAGCCGCTCGACCTCGTCCGCGTCGGACGCAGGTCGTTGCCGCTTCGGCCGCCGGCCAGTCATGCATCAGACGGTACGCCGATCACCTCCAGTTGTACAGCCCTCTGAACTATTGCCAGCGTTCAAAAGTGGCTGAAGAGCCCGATCAAGATAATGAACGGGATCGGTACGCCTAGGAACAGGAGCAAAATGGACCGCATCGGTTACATCTCCTCAAGGTACGTCGCACTGGTCAAATGACCACTACACGGTCGCGCTCCTTACCGCCGATCGTGGCGGCAAGGCTCGCGCAAAAGGCACCGATTAAGAGAGCGAGGAATGTCCAGTACATGGAGTGCGCTACTGCCTTGCGGGCGCTGTCGGCCGTTTGCTGGGCTTGCGCGTAAGCGTCGTCAACCCGTTTCTCAGCATCGGGTTCGCTCGCTCCGGTTCGGGCAATCACGACCTGGGCTACATACGCCTTGTCTGCCGGCGGCAAACTTCCTTCCCGGAGACCGTTCGCGAAAATGACGTCAATCTCGCCGCGTACCGACGCGCTGTCCTTGTCGGAGCGGGGGACGTTCGTTCGCAACAACCTGTCGACCACGTACCCATTCGGGCCAAGGCCCTCCCTCGATAGGGCCGATCCGGACGGGTCCGCCGTGACGCTTGTGCGTCCAGCTCCGCCGATCATTGATGTTGCCGCGGACGTCAGAAAAGCCGCAGTGATCACCAGGCCCACCGCCCAGACAAGAAACCCATGCGCAGTATCCCGGAAATAAACTTCATGCGTATGCACATTGACCCACCTCGTACGCAGGCGTCCTGCCAGATAGCCCCCCACAGACGAAGCGATGAGTTGCATCAGGACGAGCCAGATGATGGCTGTCCGACCGATCCTCGAAGCGGATGCGCCAGCATTCGCCCACGGTGAAACGGCCGAGAGACCGATCCCGGTGCCCAGGGCGAGAAGGGCAAGCGACAAGGCGGCGGCCACGAATGCACCAGCGATGACGGCTGCCCAAGACACGCCGGACGAGTGGGCCTCATTCCTACCTAGAGTCTCAACGCCCGTTTGACCACGGGCGGCCGATGATGAAGGTACTAATTGGTCCACGTGCTCCTCTTCCTTCTTCTTCTGGGACCGCATCCAGCTCGACTGGCTGCCCAGCCGTATTCCAAGAATACCTGATGCAATTCTTTGTCCACAGCCCGTTCATGCGCTGTTTCTTATTGAGCACCTTCAGGACTTAGAGGGAGACGTACTCGCCGCCGTCCGGGCCGATCACGCCCGGCGGTCGCGAGGCCGAGGCCGATCGTTTAGCGCAGGACCTGGTGGCACTGACCACACCGCCGACCCGACTTCCGCAGGATAGCCGCGTCCGAGAATTTATTCGTCGGGGTCATCGTCCGAGTGTCGGCGGTGGCCATGTGCGATTGGGAACAGCCCCTACCAGAGTCACGCGGTATCGTCACAGTCGTGGTCGAGGGTTATCGATGTCTCCCGACGCGAGGCGCTGATGACGCTCGACCAGCGATTGGAGCACTGTTCACGCGGTGA
>JADGOT010000283.1 GCA_017882805.1 Glaciihabitans sp.
ACGAGACGATGGAGCTGACGGCCAAGGCAGTAGAGCTCGGCATCGACGCATCGCTCATCATCACGCCGTACTACGCTCGCCCCACCCAGGAGGCCCTGTACGTCTGGTACAAGACCATCGCGGCCGAGTTCCCCGATCTGCCGATCATCGCGTACAACGTGCCATCGCGCACTGCCGTCGACATCGCCCCGGAGACCGTCGCGCGTCTGTATCGAGACGTCGAGAACTTCGTCGGCATCAAGGAGACCACGAAAGACTTCGAGCACTTCTCGCGGGTCATTCAACTCTGCGGACGCGAGCTCATCGTCTGGTCGGGCATCGAGTTGCTGTGTCTCCCCCTTCTCGCTCTCGGCGGCCAAGGGTTCCTGAGCGCGACGGCGAACATCGCGCCGGCGGCACACGCACAGATGTACGAGCTGTGGGAGGCCGGCGACGTGGAAGGCGCACGCGCGATTCACTATGGATTGCATCCCCTGGTCGACCTGCTGTTTGTCGAAACGAACCCGGCCCCAGGCAAGTGGGTGCTCGAACAGCGCGGGCTCATCCGGTCCGGTTACGTCAGACCGCCGCTCATCACCCCCACAGAATCGGGGCTGGCGACCATGAGGTCCCTGTTGTCCGAGGGAGAGCAATACCTCACCTCGACCGAGGGCTTTCGCATGGGAGTGTCGGCATGAGCACGACATCCACCGCGGTCGCCACGCACCACGTTCCGGACGGCCTGCCCGATCGCATCCAGCACTACATCAACGGGTCATTTGTCGACAGTGTCGGCGGTGAGACTTTCGAGGTGCTCGACCCGGTGTCGAACCAGACGTATGTCACGGCCGCTGCTGGCCAGAAAGCCGACATCGACGCCGCGGTAGCCGCAGCCACCGTGGCGTTCAACGAGGGTCCGTGGCCCAGAATGAAGCCCCGCGAGCGCGCTCGCATCCTCAATCGGATCGCCGACGCGGTCGAGGCGCAGGATGCCCACCTTGCCGAGTTCGAGACGTTCGACACGGGCCTCCCGATCACCCAGGCACTCGGCCAGGCACAGCGCGCAGCGGAGAACTTTAGCTTCTTCGCCGACCTGATCGTCGCCCAGTCCGACGACACCTACAAGGTGCCGGGCAGCCAGGTTAACTACGTCAACCGCAAGCCCATCGGAGTCGCCGGACTCATCACTCCGTGGAACACCCCGTTCATGCTGGAGAGCTGGAAGCTCGCGCCGGCACTGTCTTCCGGCTGCACCGTTGTGCTCAAGCCCGCGGAGTTCACACCGCTGTCGGCCAGCCTCTGGGCTGAGATCTTCGAGCAGGCAGGGCTTCCGACCGGTGTCTTCAACCTGGTCAACGGGCTCGGCGAGGAGGCCGGCGACGCGCTCGTCAAGCACCCGGACGTCCCGCTGATCTCCTTCACCGGCGAGAGCCGCACCGGGCAACTGATCTTCGGGAACGCCGCCCCCATGCTCAAGGGACTGTCGATGGAGCTTGGTGGCAAAAGCCCAGCGGTCGTCTTCGCGGATGCGGATCTCGATGCCGCGATCGACTCGACGCTCTTCGGGGTCTTTTCGCTGAACGGCGAACGGTGCACGGCTGGAAGCCGCATCCTGGTTGAGCGGCCAATCTACGATGAGTTTCTCGAACGGTACGCAGCGCGAGCATCGAAAATCATTGTCGGGGACCCACACGACCCAAGAACCGAGGTCGGAGCTCTTGTGCACCCCGAGCATTTCGACAAGGTCATGAGCTACGTCGAGATTGGCAAGTCCGAGGGTCGGCTCCTTGCTGGCGGCGGGCGACCAGAGGGTCTACCGACGGGCAACTATGTCGCCCCGACCGTATTCGCCGATGTGAAGCCCGATGCACGCATCTTTCAGGAGGAGATTTTCGGGCCGGTCGTCGCGATCACTCCGTTCGACACCGACGCGGAAGCGCTCGAACTCGCCAACGGGGTTCGCTATGGCCTAGCGGCGTACATCTGGACCCGCGATCTGGAGCGCGCGCATAACTTCTCCCAAAACGTCGAAGCCGGCATGGTGTGGCTGAACTCGCACAACGTGCGCGACCTGCGCACCCCATTCGGCGGCGTGAAGGCGTCCGGACTCGGGCACGAGGGCGGCTACCGCTCGATCGACTTCTACACCGACCAACAGGCCGTGCACATCACGCTCGGCCGTGTACACACCCCACGCTTCGGCGCGGCCTGATCTATCAAAAGGATACGAACATGACATCGCCGTCACTGACCGCACCCGGTCTGACTCCACCCGACATCGTGCGTTGCGCGTACGCAGAACTCGTCGTCACCGACCTTGCCGCCTCGCGCGAGTTCTACGTCGACATTCTCGGCCTCACGGTGACCTACGAGGACGCAGAGACGATCTACCTGCGCACACTCGAAGAGTTCATTCACCACAACCTGGTGCTGCGAGCCGGACCGGTTGCGGCCGCCGCCGCTCTCGCCTTCCGGGTACGCACGCCTGAGGATGTCGACCTTGCCGAGGCGTACTACCGTGCTCTCGGATGCCGCACCGAGCGCCGACCAAACGGGTTCGTGCGCGGGATTGGCGACGCGGTGCGGGTGACAGACCCGCTCGGGTTCCCGTACGAATTCTTCTACGCCGTCGAACACGTTGAGCGACTGGCCTGGCGCTACGACCTCTACACCCCCGGAGCCCTGGTTCGCCTCGATCATTTCAATCAGGTGACACCTGACGTTCCGCGCGGCCTCGAGTATCTCGAGGGCATCGGTTTTCGCGTCACGGAAGACATCGAGGACGAAGATGGCGTCGTGTATGCGGCGTGGATGCGCCGCAAGGACACCGTGCACGACACGGCTCTCACCGGAGGCAACGGTCCGCGACTTCATCACGTCGCGTTCTCGACCCACGAGAAGCACAACATCCTCGCGATCTGCGACAAGCTCGGTGCGCTGCGACGCAGCGATGCGATCGAGCGTGGCCCGGGGCGTCACGGAGTATCGAACGCGTTCTACCTTTACATCCTTGACCCAGACGGTCATCGCATCGAGATCTACACCCAGGACTACTACACGGGCGACCCCGACAATCCAGTGGTCACCTGGGATGTGCACGACAACCAACGCCGCGACTGGTGGGGTAATCCGGTGGTTCCCAGCTGGTACACCGAGGCCAGCTTCGTGCTCGATCTGGACGGCAACCCGCAGCCTGTCATCGAACGCGATCAGCCGAGTGAGATGGAAGTTACGATCGGGGCCGACGGATTCTCTTACACGCGCAAGGGCGACATCGAAGAGGGCTTCAAGCTCGGCGCGCAACTGTAGCGTCGCGCATCCCGAGCCACGCGAAAAGGAGCCGGCACCCCGCCTCGGGTGCCGGCTCCTTTATTGCTGCAACTGCTGCTAGCCGCTTATGACCTGCGGAACCCCGAGCGCTTTGAGCCCGTCGACGCCGAACTCCAGGCCGTACCCAGACCCCTTGACTCCGCCGAATGGCATCATGGGGTGGACTACTCCGTGCTTGTTGATCCACACCGTGCCTGCCTCGAGCCGAAGGGCAACTTTTCGAGCCTCGACCGGGTCAGATGACCAAACCGAGGCACCGAGACCAGCGTCAAGCCCGTTTGCACTCGCAATAGCGTCCTCGACATCCGAGTAGCGGATGATCGGGAGCGCGGGGCCAAACTGCTCCTCGTCCACGAGCGGGTCACCGTCGTGCATGTCGGCCACGAGCGTGATCGGGTAGAAGAGCTCGCCCAGGTCCGTCGCCGGACTCCCGCCCGTAACGATGCGACCGCCACGCTTCTTGGCGTCCTCAACGAGTCCAGAAACGATGTCGAACTGCTTCTTGTTCTGCACCGGCCCCAGCACGTTGTTCTCATCGAGACCGTTGCCCATTGGCATTGCGCCGGTCACTGTCTTCAACTCTTCGATGACCTGCTCATAGATCGAGTCGTGAACGTAGAGCCGCTTCAGCGCCGCGCAGGTCTGGCCGGTGTTGATGAAGGCGCCCCAGAACAGATCACCAGCAATGGCCGCCGGATCGGCGTCAGGCAGGACGATGCCCGCGTCATTTCCGCCAAGCTCCAAGGTAAGGCGCGCTAGGTTGCCGGCCGAACTCTTGATGATCTCTCGGCCGGTTGCCGTCGAACCCGTGAACATGACCTTGTCGATATCCGGATGGGACGCCAGGCGAGCGCCGACCTCGCGGTCTCCAGAGACAACTGTTAGTACCCCTGCAGGAAGCACCTCGTTCATGATCGACGCCAGCGCGAGAACGCTGAGGGGCGTGAACTCCGACGGCTTGACGACCACGGTGTTACCCATTCGCAACGCCGGCGCGATCTGCCAGATGCCGATCATAAGAGGCCAGTTCCATGGTCCGATCGCAGCGACAACGCCCACTGCTCGATAGTGAAGTTCGGCTTTGGTCTCGCCGTCGTCGACAACTACCTCGGGCTCGAGCGGTGTGGCCGCAGTAGCGCGCAGCCAACCCACGCAGGCGCCGACTTCGAACCGTGCGTTGGGTCCATTGAGCGGTTTCCCCTGCTCGCGAGAAAGCAGTTCGGCAAGCGGTTCAGACTCCGCCTCGATCCTGTCGGCAACGGCGTTCAGGATCTTGATCCGCTCGGGGTGGCCGAGTGCCTCCCAGGTCGGCTGCGCGGCTTTCGCCGCGGCAATAGCGGCGTCGAGATCATCCACGGTGTCGATCGGGGCAGAACCCACGACCTCTCCGGTAGCGGGATTGTGCATCTCCCGGCCGCTCCCGGCGGGGGCGCTGACGCGGGCGAGCAGGGTGGTGTAGTCGGACATGACTGTTCTCCTCGATGGAACCAATGGTGATGCTCTCCAGCATCGCGAGCACCACCCCGGCACCGCTTGGCGCTGGGTGCACGCCCTCTGTCGCTCAGCGCAGGGCAGTCGGAACCTGATGTTGCAACTTACGGTACGCAGAGTCAACGAATGTTCCGCGGGCGACAAACGCCGCACGAGACAGCGTTCTTAGAGTGACCACAGGACGTCGCTGTTCATCGTCCGAATCCAGCACCGTCGCTGAACACAGAGGTTCAGCTCTAATCGGAGAGGCACCAATTCACATGCGAACCACGGGTTTCACACTCGGCGCAGCGGCTGTCATTGCAGCCGGCGCCCTAATCCTGAGCGGTTGTAGCACCACCACAGGTGGCGGCACCGCTACTCCCGCCTCCGGCAGTCCGATCAAGGTCGCGGCCCTCAGTGGGTTGACCTTCTTCCCGGAGGCGCCGCAAGCCGTCAAGGCCGTCTTTGACGACTACAACAAGGCTGGCGGTTTCCACGGTCAACCGCTCGAGTACACCGTCTTCGACGACAAGACCGACCCGGCTGTATCCGCCACCGCAGCAAAGGATGCTCTAGGGAGCGGCGCGGTCGCACTTGTCGGCTCATCCTCGCTGCTCGACTGCGCGGTAAACCACAAGACCTGGGAAGACAACAACATCGTGTCCCTCCAGGGCACCGGCGTTGACCCGTTCTGCTTCACCACCCCGAACATCGCACCCGCAAACGACGGTCCGTACTTCGACACATACGCCACCCTGTACGACGGTTCTGAGACTCTCGGATACAAGAACATGTGCGCCGAAGTCGTCCCCGACAACCCTGCGGGTCAGGCCGCATACCAGGGAGCCATTGATGCCTGGTCGAAAAAGACCGGCAAGAAGCTCGTGTACAGCGACTTCAGCCTCGTGCGCGGACAGGCAAGCTACGCCGGTAACGTCGCAGCGTTGAAGGCTCACAACTGTGGCGCTGTCGTCATCACCGAGGTTGGGGCCGCCGTCACCGCATTTATCGGTGAGGCTGCAAACCAGGGCCTGAAGATCCCGTTCCTCGTTCTGACCTCGTGCTACTCGGACCAGTTCGCCAGCGGGATCTCCTACGCCGGCGACATCCACCTTCCCGCCGAATTCTCGCCGTACTCGGACCCGAAGGACAAGTCGAACACGGACTGGGCAGCAGTGATGGATGCTCACAACGTGCCGAAGACGTCGTTCGCACAGGGTGGATACCTGGCCGCGAAGTACTTCATCTCAATTCTGGGCACGATCAAGGGCAAGGTAACTCGGTCTTCGTTCACCGCTGCGGCAAAGGCGATGAAGACGCCGATCTCGAACCCCATGGTCGGAACACCGTGGCTCTTCGGTCCCGGCAGCAGCCATCAGGCCAACAAGTCGGCGTGGCCGGTGGAAATCAAGGCGAACACCAACACGTGGAACTCGCTCGGTCCGTGGCTGAAGGGTGACTCGATCGGTTGGGTCGACACCAAGAAGCCTTAAGCCCGTACTAGCCGGTGATCACGGGCGGCGACTCTCACGTCGTCGCCCGCGATCACTTCCACTTATTTGCAGATCCACAGGAGGACCACCCCTTGAATGTCATTGCTGCCCTGATAATTGGGCTGAGTTCGGGGGCTCTCTACGCTCTCGTCGGTGTAGGACTCACGCTGATGTCGGTGCTCACCCGAGTTATCAACTTCTCGTTGATTGCTTTTGGGGTGTTCGGTGCCTATCTCTCGATCCATGCGATCCCGCTGTTTGGGTCTCTTCCCCTTGACACCGCCGCCGTTCTCGCCGTGGTTGTCGCTGTCGTGGTTGCGGCGGTGCTGTCCGGACTCCTCGGCTGGATCGAGGCGACCTGGCTTTCCGAGGCGACCGCGACTGCGAGATCGGCCGTCACTGTGGCTTCGCTGCTGATGCTGATTTCGTTCTCATTCATTCTTTTCGGTTCCCAACCGCAACCGTTGCGTCCGCTCCTCATCGGGCCTGCATTCGTCGCGGGTGAAATCGCCGTCACGAAGGTCGGCGTAGCGATGCTGGTCGCAGCGATCGTGGTCGCCCTTGCAACGTGGGTGGTTGTCCGCAAGACACCGATCGGTATTCGGCTCCGAGCGATCAGTGATCGTCAGACCGCGGCCGAATTACTCGGAGTCAATGTGAAATCACTCCAAGTCGGAGTGTGGGTTGTTATGGGCGCAGTGATGGGCCTGTGTGTCTCCATCATCGGCAACACCGCTGCCGCCGACGCGACGTCAATGATTACCTTGGTCATCCCGGGTGCCGCGGCCGCCCTCGTCGGCGCGTTCAAGAGCCTCCCGCTGACAATCATCGGTGGTCTGCTGGTCGGTGCATCACAGGGAGTTCTGACTGCCTTTCCCTCGATCGTGATCCTCAGAAACTGGGTTCCGATCGTCGTCATCGTTCTGTTCCTCCTCTGGAATCAACGCAAGGAGGTGTGGGATGTCGCTCGCTAGTATCAATCGCGGCCGACGACCGTGGCTGCCTTTCGTCATCGCTGTGGGCGCTGTTCTCGTCGGCATCGGATTCGGCGCTGGTATGCCCGCATACGTCGTCTTCGTATCGACTTCAGTTCTGGTTGCGACGGTCTCGCTGTTGGGCCTCGGTATCGTCACGGGAACCGCCGGAATGATCGCCCTCTGCCAGCTCAGTTTCGCGTCGATCGGTGCGTGGGTACTCGAGTTTCTGTTCCTTCGCACCCCGCTTCAGAACGTGTTTGGCGGATCCTCCTTCCTCGTCTTCACGTTGATTGCTGGCATCGTAACTGCGTTGCTTGGCCTCGTAATCGGCCTGCCTGCCCTTCGGCTTCGTGGTGTGAATCTTGCGGTGATTACGCTCGGCGTTGCAGCGGCGGTCGACAACACGGTGCAAAATATCGGATTCCCCGACCAGGGAATAATGCACATTCCCCGTCCCTTCGGGATCGGAACCGACCCCGCCGGCGATCGCGCCTATTTCGTGTTCGCCCTGGTTGTCACCGTCGCGGTTGCGGTGCTCATCTACCTGATCCAGGGCAGCCGCGTTGGGGCGGCCTGGAAAGCCGTTGCGTTCTCGGAGCGGGGCACAGCATCCGCTGGTACGAGTGTGCGCACGGCGAAGCTGTCCGCTTTCGGGCTCAGCGCGTTCGTCGGCGCAGTGGCAGGATGCCTCATCGTCGGTCAAATCACTCAGGTGAACTACCTCACCTTCACGCCGATCAATTCGCTCGGGCTGTACGTGCTCAGCATCGTGGTTGGTTCTCACCTGATCGATATGGCGCTGTTCGGTGGCATCTTGTTCGTCGTCATTCCCGAGATTCTCAAGCAGTTTGGTGTTCCGCTTGAGTGGTCAAGTGTCGCATTTGGCGTCCTGGGAATTCAGGCACTCACCACCAATTCGAACCTCGGATCCAATGTTCGCATCGCGCTATTCCGACGCCGCCGACAGAGAGAGGCCGCGAGAGTCGCCGACTCCAAAGTCGCTGTTGCGCTTGCCGCCGAGGCACCAATACCCATTGGCACCGGTCGCCCCCTCCTGACCGTCGAAAACCTGACAGTAGAATTCGGCGCGGTGATGGCGCTCACGAACGTCTCCCTGACCGTCATGGAGGGCACGATTCTGGGCCTCATCGGGCCGAACGGGGCCGGTAAGTCGACGTTTGTCGACGCCATCGGCGGGTTTCTACCCTCGCACGGCGGCACGGCGACCCTCGACGGAAAGTCGCTCAACGGACTGGCGCCACATCAGCGCGCGCGGCTGGGACTGCGCCGCACCTTCCAGCAGGATCGGGTTCCGCCCAGCATGACCGTCGGCGCATACGTTCGATTCCTCACGCACGGTAAGGCGGACTCGAAGGCCATAGCCGAGGCTCTGGAGTTCTTTGGTTGCCCAGAGGCCTCAATCCCGCTTAGCGTGGTCGACGTCGGCACCAGGCGCCTGGTGGAGGTGGCCGCGAACCTGGCTTCGCGTCCCAAGCTGCTCCTGCTGGATGAGCCCGCGGCCGGGCTTTCTCACGACGAGCACCTGGCTTTCGGCGATCGACTGCGTCGTGCCCCCGAGCAGTTCGGGACCACGATCCTCATCATCGAACACGATCTCGATCTGGTGCGCAGCGTGTGCTCCACGATCACGGTACTGAACTTCGGCGAGGTTCTCGCGACCGGTGATCGCACCACGGTACTGAGTGATCCAAAGGTCGTCTCGGCTTACATGGGCGAAACGGAAATGCTATGAGTCTCAA
>JADGOT010000284.1 GCA_017882805.1 Glaciihabitans sp.
AGCCTCACCTCGGAAGGCACCGCGGGCAGCGAGGCGAGGAGCCGGGTGAGAAGTGAGGCCGGAAGCTTGCCGGCCGCGAGTCGAGCAGTCATCCCACCACCATGCCGCACTGCGCCCAAGGTCCGCCCGCTCAACCTCCCACGCGGCGCGCAGCTGCAAATGCGCCGCGCTCGCTGGCCTCGAGATCGGCCCCGTTGATGCGCTGATAACAAGCAGCGGGGCGGTCGCGCCCGAGAACCTCGCCTTTGCCGACCACTGTGATGACGTACCCACCCGCAGGCACGCAGCCGAACCCCGCCGATCGGCCCGTTCAGCCGCAAGTCGTCCGATGGCCATAAGTCGCGAGTTCGTCAATGCATCCGCAATCCTCTTGCCTCGCGTGACGCAGCTGTTAGGGCGGCGAAACCTGCAGAGCGCGATAGTTCAGCCATGCGACTGGTGTTGCTCGGCGCGCCAGGCTCAGGTAAAGGCACGCAAGGAGCGGTGCTCGCAGCGCATTTCGACATTCCGCACGTGTCGAGCGGCGAACTGCTCCGCGGCCACGTCGCCACCGGCAGCGAACTCGGGCGGCGGGTTCGGACGTTTCTCGCGCACGGTGAGCTGGTCCCCGACGACCTTGTCGTCGACGTCGTCCGCGACGCGATTGCCTCAGCCGGCGACGCCGGCGGACATGTTCTGGACGGCTTTCCCCGAACCCTCGCGCAGGCGAAGTGCGCGTTTGACCTCGCGGCACCCACAGTTGCGATCGCTGATGCCGTGATCTACCTCGACGTACCCGACGACGTCGCCCGAGAACGCCTCACGGGGCGCGCACAGACCGACCGTGTGGACGACGCCCCCGCCGTGATCGAGCAGCGACTCGAGGTATTCCACGCCGAAACCGCCCCGCTCCTCAGGTTCTACGAACAAAGTGGGCTCTTGGTGACCGTCGCAGCGGAGAAGCCGGTGGACGTAGTAACCGCAGCGATCCTCGACGCGCTGACTGAACGCCAACGATGAGCGTTCGAGGCAATCGCCAGGTAGGGGCCAGCGTCATCGTGGTGCCGCCCGATGCCAGAAGACACCTTCTCTCCGATCGAGCGTGAACTTCTCGAACCGACTCAAAGCCGCGTTCGTAGGTGCAGCCTCAGCGGCGCATTCCAAGGTCGGGCACGCCGGGGTCGTCGATCAGTACCTGATTCCAGTGCAAAGTGATCTGAGGTCACTGCCGCTGTCGCGTCTACTGCCAGACAGGGGAAGCAATCGCGCGAGATGGGGCTTGACCTGCAGCGCAGACTGCATGACATGGGTGTATCGAAGGAAAGTCGGCGCAAGGCGCCCTTGAAAGGGCACGACCCGCTCTCAGCGGCACATAACGAACGCGTGAGCGTGTCTCCGAGGAAGCCCGCGAGTCTGTTGAAGAAGTTGCTTCGGAGCCCGCCACGGGGGACCGGGGGCAATCCGGGCTAGTCGGCCAGAGCCCAAGGCTGCTCGCTACCGCAGCCACGCTCACGCATTCTCGTGATATCGCTCGGCGAGTTCGATGAGGTGTCTGCGCGACACCGCGGACAGGGGATACTCGTCGTCACGCTCGCCGCCGAGAACGCGTCCCGCTCAGGATGCTCGCTCGGATTATCTACGGCGGTCAGCTGGATGTTGGAGCGGTGTCCTCGTCGTGAACCGCGTCGGTCGGACGCGACTCATCATCGATTATCGATCTATCGATTTCGGTGGTTGGCGCGTGGCCATTCATGGGACGCCACCCGATCGTCGGAAGTGTCGCGATCGTCGGTCGGTCCGCCCCTTTGAGGTTTCCCTGCGGCTCGGGTGTGATGGTCGGGCGGCGGGTATGGGTTGAGCCCTTGCGGCGAAGGTTTCCGGGGTCGGAACGTCGGCGCTGCGGTCCGGGCGGGGCCGGAGCTTCTTGCAGGACGCGCAGTCCCGCGACCGGTTCCTCCGAACGGGTCAGCTCGGGGGTGGATCGCCCGGTCTGCGCAATGTCACGCAGTGCGGAGATCGCGCGTGCGTGGCGCACGATCGGATCGACACGACCACGAAGCTGCCACAGGATGACGACGGCTCCGACCATCAACACCCCGGCGACAATGACAAACAGCGCCATCGCGAACCTTTCCTGGAAACGTTGCACGCCGACGGTTCACCATTGATGCCAGGTCCGATACAGGTTTGTAAAGTCGCTCCCGCCGGCGTGTAGCGGGTAACGCCGCCTCTCGTTCCTCGCACTGGGAATGCTCACGGCGATAGAGGCGCATCTCGGTCGTCGCCGTGCGACGCCGCGCGCGGTTGCAGCTTCCTGCCATGCTGTCCGGCACCCCGTTGGAGCGTGGCGGAGTGGCCCACAGCTTCGCGACGGTAGGTGCCGGATCCTTGCGACTACTTCTTGTTCTTGCTGGTCTTGCGGGCCTTGCGCCTCTGCTTCTTTCCCGGCGGTCCGCCAGGACTCCCCGAGGGCGTGCTCGCATCGCCAGGTGTCTTCCTCTTTGCCATACCGCAGCGTACGGCGGATCTGCTCGCCTTCGGGTCGTCGAGATCCGTCTCGATTCGCGGATCCATTCGGATCGACAGCACGCGACCCACTCATCGCGTGAGAGCCTGAAACCGCACGGAACGACGATTCCCGCGGTAGGTGATCCGTCCCCGAAGTGCCTACTTGAGACTTTGGGCAGGCGTTGCGGTTGGTCCGTAGCGTCTCAAGGTCCTTGCGGGGTCGCTCAAGAAGTGCCTGCCGCTGGCGTTTGTTCGCTGGTTGGCTTTCGAACGAAGAGCGTCCTGCGGGGACCTCGCCGCGGTGCCGACGACCCGACCACGGCGACGACGCTCGGGGTGGCGCGGAATTAGGGGCGTCACGCGTTCTGGGGCTGTCTCGGTGTCTTGTCGATTGTGTGGTTTATGTTGTGGCGGCGCTGGGCGGGCGAGATGAGCGGGTGCAGAACGAGCGCCGTCGGCTCAGCCCGGGCGTGGCGAGTTGACTCTCGGGCGCTCGGCAGCTGGTTCGTGGGAGCATGCGCGTCATGGCTGGCCGCATCAACAAAGGAGTAAGTGTCGACCGGCTCCGGCGGCTCGACGGTGTGTTGCACCGCTACGTAGATCTGGGGAAGCTGCCAGGCGTGCAGACCGTCGTGAGCCGACACGGCGACGTCGTGCACCGCGACTGCTACGGCTACACCGATGTCGAGACCGGAAAGCCCGTCGCGCCCGACACGCTGTACCGCATCTACTCGATGACGAAACCGATCACGTCCGTCGCGTTAATGATGCTCTACGAGGAAGGCCACTTCCTCATGGAGAACCCGGTGTCGCGTTGGCTGCCGGAACTCGCGGACTTGTCCGTCTGGGTCGACGGCACTGCCGACGCGCCGCAGACCCGCCAGCTCGAGACGCCGCTCACCGTCCATCACTTGCTTACACACACGTCGGGTCTCACCTACGGATTCCAATACCAACACCCGGTCGACGAGCTCTACCGCTGCAACGGCCTCGGCACCTTCGATGTACCCGAATACGACCTCGACGAATGTCTGCGCCGCCTCGGCAAACTGCCGTTGCTGTTCGAGCCAGGCACACGCTGGAACTACTCAATGTCAACCGACATGTGCGGCGCCCTGGTCGAACGCATGAGCGGCCAGCCACTCGACGAGTTCTTCCGGACTCGGATCTTCGCGCCGCTCGGAATGCACGACACCGACTTCTGTACACCCGAGTCGCATACGGATCGTTGCTCGGTGCTGTACGCGTTCGCGCCGGGCAAGGGCATGCGACCGATGGCGCCGGCGGCAGCCATGACACAACGGCCGCCGATGCTGTCGGGCGGCGGCGGCCTCATCAGCAGCACCGACGACTACCTGCAGTTCTGCCACATGCTCCTGAACGGTGGCGAACTCGCCGGTGTGCGGCTGCTGTCGCCGCGCACGCTGCGGTTCATGACGACGAACCACCTGCCCGGAGGCCGGACCCTCAACGAGATGGGCCAGAGCACGTTCTCGGAGACCGCAATGGACGGCACCGGCTTCGGCCTCGGGTTCTCGGTCCTGCTCGACCCCGCGGCCAACCGCTCGCTCGGCACGCCCGGACAGTTCGCCTGGGGCGGCGCCGCGAGCACCGCGTTCTGGGTCGACCCCGTCGAAGACCTCACCGTCGTCTTCATGACCCAGCTGCTGCCGTCGAACACGTATCCACTA
>JADGOT010000285.1 GCA_017882805.1 Glaciihabitans sp.
ACGCTCTCGTCTTCGCGCATGAGCTGCTTTGCCCAGTGCACCGCTCCGAGACCGATGCCGAGAAGACCGAGGGTGATGCCGATTCCGAGGAAGAAGTTGTTCTCGCGAATCGATCCGAAATTGCCCGGAACGATCGGGAACACCATGTATGCCGCGAGCGCGAAAACGCTGCCGATGATCGACAGAAAGAACAGGAACGCCACCTGACGCTCGGCGTTCTTGTCTTTCTTCGGGTCAAGGTCTGTCTGGCGCGGGTTGTGTGGCGGGAAGCCGGGGTTGCTTACCGAGTCCGAGGGAACGACGCCCGTGCCGCTCTCGGTGGAGAGAACGACAGCTGATCCGCTGGCAGCGCCACTGTCGGGTGTTGTCACACCGTCGTCGTGCTGTGCCATGCTCTTCCCTTTCGCGCTGTGAGTGAGATTCGTGTCGCAGGTGTGGCCACGCTAGTTAGCCTTCGCCGTGAGCCAGATGGTGACGCCGACAATCGCGCCAAGGCCAAATATCCAGAGGAACAGACCCTCCGAAACGGGCCCGAGGTTGCCAAGGTCAAGGCCACCGGGCGACGGGTTCTTGTCCAGGTATTTCAGGTAAGTGATGATGTCGGCCTTCTGGCTCGGCGTGATGTTTGCGTCGTTGAAGACCGGCATGTTCTGTGGCCCGGTGATCATGGCCTCGTAGGCGTGGAGCGCCGAGACACCGCTGAGCGAGGGTGCGTACTTGCCTTCAGTGAGCGCGCCGCCGGCGCCAGCCACGTTGTGGCACATGGCGCAGTTGATTCGGAACAGTTCGGCACCCTTGGCAGCGTTGCCCGTACCGCCCAGGTACTGCTTGTCGGGAATTCCCGGGCCGGGAGCCTTCGATCCGACGTACAGCGCCAGCGCAAGTGCCTGCTGGTCGGTGAACTGTGGCGTCTTCTCTTCTTCCTGAGGACCCGATGCCGCCGCAGGCATCCGCCCGGTGGAAACCTGGAACTGAACGGATGCGGCGCCGACTCCGATCAGTGTCGGCGCCTGCTTTGTGCCCTCGAGGTTCAGCCCGTGACACGTGGCACAGTTGGCCTGGAACAGTTTTGAGCCCTCGGTGAGCAACTGGCTGTCAGCCGCGGTCGTGGATGCTGTCGCGGTTGTACTGAATAGCGCGTACGCACCACCGGTTGCGACCAGTCCGATCAGGATGAGCGCAACAGATGCGAGCGGGGAACGGCGACCCGTTTTTTTCGACTTACGCATTCTCGGTTCCTGTATTTTCCGCTTATTTCAGAAGATAGATGACGGCGAACAGCGCGATCCAGACAACGTCGACGAAGTGCCAGTAGTAAGAGACGACGATTGCGCTGGTCGCTTCCTTGTGACCGAAGTTTTTGGCGGAGTACGCGCGCCCGATGACGAGCAGGAAGGCGAAGAGACCCATGGTCACATGCAAACCGTGAAAACCGGTCGTGAGATAGAAGGCGGAGCCGTACGCGTTCGACGAGATGGAGATGTGCTCACTCACGAGGGTCGCGTATTCGTAAACCTGCAGGATGACAAAGATCGCACCCATGCAATAGGTGACGAAGAACCACTCGACCATGCCCCACTCGGTGATCTTCCAGCTCTTGCGCCTCGGCTGCAGGCGCTCGGCCGCAAAGACACCGGCTTGGCATGCGAACGAAGAGGACACGAGGATGATCGTGTTGGTTGCGGCGTAACCAACGTTCAGGTGTGCGGTCATCGCAGCCCAAAGTCCCGGCGAGGTCGAACGAAGCGTGAAGTAGATCGCGAACAGACCCGCGAAGAACATCACCTCGCTGCCGAGCCAGACGATCGTTCCGACCGCGACAATACTCGGACGGTTCACAGAGGAAATACCGACCGGGCGAGTAAGAGAGGTGCTCGTCACTGTTCCATTATGTCCGATATCCACGGGCGATTCGGCCACAACGCCCGCCAGTCGCGCCCCAATCGTTAGGATTTCGATCATGGCCAGTGACCCGACATGGACGAGCATCCTCAGCCACCTTGTAGAGGGCTCGGATCTCTCTATCAGCGAGTCCACCTGGGCCATGCAAAGTGTCATGGCGGGGGAGGCGACCTCGGCACAGATAGGCGGTCTCCTGGTCGCTTTGCGCATCAAGGGCGAAACCGTCGATGAGATTGTTGGGTTCCGGGATGCGGTTCTCGCGAACGCCCTTCCGCTGGACGTCGATCCGATGGTTCTCGACGTTGTCGGTACCGGTGGAGACCCGTACGGCGCCGTTCTTAACATTTCGTCGATCGCCTCGGTGATCGCGGCAGCATCGGGGATTCCGGTGGTGAAGCACGGAAACCGCGGAGCGAGTTCGGCATCAGGGGCTTCGGATGTTCTTGCGGCGCTCGGCCTCAACCTCGAGATCCCGCCCGCCCGCGTCGCCGAAGTATTGAGCGAGACGGGCATCACGTTCGCTTTTGCGGCGCTGTTCCATCCCGGCTTTCGGCACGCTGGGCCAACCCGCAAGGAGCTCGGGATCTCGACGCTGTTCAACATCCTCGGCCCGCTGTGCAACCCGGCGCGGCCCGAGGCATCCGCGGTGGGAGTTGCCAGTCTCGACCGGGTTCCACTAGTCGTTGGCGTCTTCCAGACGCGGGGCGCGACGGCGCTCGTTTACCGCGGCGACGACGGAATCGACAAACTCACAACGACCGGCCACAGCCATATCTGGGAGGTGTCTCGCGGGTTCGTGACCGAACACGACCTCAATCCGGTGGACCTCGGAATTCCGACCGCCGAGATCTCGTCGCTTCTGGGAGCCGATGCCGTACACAATGCGGCAGTAGCTCGGGCGGTTCTCGCGGGCGAGCCGGGCCCGGTGAGAGACATCGTGCTGCTGAATGCGGCTGCCGGGATCTCGGCATTTGAACTAGCCAAAGATCCCGACCTCAACCGTATTCCCATCCTGGAACGCCTATCGCGAACGATGGCGATTGCTGCAGAGACGGTCGACTCCGGACGCTCTGCCGCCAAGCTCGACGAGTGGGTAGCGGCAACCAACAGCTGATCTGTGTCAAATTCCCATGCAACAGCCCTATTTGGGGTGCGTTACGCTCGTACGCAGCCCCAGCAGTCTCACCCCCGAACATGAGGACAGTGATTTATGGCATCCAACGCGTTTTCTTCGCGTGTTGCCCCGGCCCGTGTTAACCCGGCCCGTGTTAAGAAGACGACGGTGGCGGCGATCCTTCCTCTCTATAACGGTGAGCTGTGGATAGAGAGTGCTATTTGCAGCGTCCTTTCGCAGACCCGGATGCCCAACGAGATTCTCGTCGTCGATGACGGGTCGACCGATGGCGGTGCCGAAATCGTTCGCAAGCTCGCGAAGCAGCATCCGCTGATTACAATCCTGAGCCAGCCAAACGCCGGTCAATCGGCGGCGCGTAACTACGCTATTTCCGTCGCCAAGAGTGACTGGGTTGCGTTGATCGACCAAGACGATCTGTGGTACCCCAACCATCTCGAGGACCTGGTCAAGGCGGTTGAGGAGCAGCGAGGGCTGAAGCTGGGCTGGGTCTACAGCGACTTCGACGACATCGACATCGACGGACACCTGATCGGACGCAATTACATCAAGCGCGCCGGTACCGCGAACCCCAAGCGTGATCTTAGAACCGTGCTGAGTGAGGGTGTCATCATCCAGCCGTCTGCCACCCTCATCAATCGCGCAGCAATTATCGAGGTCGGCGGATTCGATATTCGCCTTTCTGGGTATGAAGACGATGACCTCTTTCTTCGCATCTTTCTGGCAAACTACGACAACGTGTTCCTTGAAGAGCCGACCTCGCAATGGCGAATTCACGAGTCATCGGGCGGCTCGACCGCACGTAATGATGACTCGTTGAGGATTTACACGAACAAGCTCCTTGAAGCCTTCCCGAATGATCGCTGGCGCGGCAACTACTACCGCCGAGACATCATTGCGCCGAGAATGCTGCGCATCTGGCTGCACATGTACATTCGTGCGTGCCGATACAAGGATCGGGTTCGAATGAGGGCCTATGCTCGCGAGGCGCGACACATGTTGCGCTACCTCTCGCCCCGCTTGCGGATGAAGCTGACGTGGGTCATCTTCCTGATGGGGCAGCCATTGTTCATCTGGTTCGGCACTGTCAGTGTCGAAAGCCAATCAATTTTGTGGTCACCCGTGGTCAGCATCGGGCGCCGAGCCACCAGGATTTAGACCGTCAGGGTAAGCCAATATGACCGACTCCAACTCGCGGCACTATGTCGCGGACTACCGCAACTATGTCGATGACATTGAGAGTCGGTTCGACCACGAGGAAGCCATGGCCATCGTGGTGGGCGGCGGCGATTTCGACGACGTTGGCGACGAACAGGCGGTCCTCCTTGGTGAGTTCGGGTTGTCGGCAGGGGACACAATCGTCGATGTCGGATGCGGCTCTGGCCGGCTTGCAGCGGCTCTGACCCGGGAGTACGGCGCGGATCTCACCTACCTGGGGCTCGACGTGGTTCAGGATCTGTTGGACTACGCCGCGGCCGTCAGCGATCCGTCCTACGAGTTTCTGATGAACACCGAGTTGACGATTCCTGCCGAGAACGCATCCTGCGACTTCATCGTGTTCTTCTCGGTGGTTACGCACCTCCTTCAGGAGGAGTCTTTTCGGTACCTGCGCGACGCGGCCGGTGCTCTCAAGCCGGGCGGCAGGATCGTGGTGAGCTTTCTCGAAATGTCGAAGCACTGGACCATCTTCAAGAGATTTGTTGATCTCTACGAGTCCGACGTTGTCGAGCCCCTCGTGATGTTCATCGAACGACCGGCGATTGAAACGTGGGCCGACAAGCTGGGGCTCGAGGTAGAAAAGATGACGTCGTTCACTCCGCCGGGTCAGTCGATCGCGGTTCTCCGACGCCCGCTGTAACCGAGCCCGTTCGCTAACGGGCGACGCGGTCCAGGATGTCCGGCGTGAGGTCGCTGAGTCTGGTGTTGCCGCTCAGTCCCAGGTTCAGGTCGAGCTCGGCAAGAAGATTGCGCAGCACGCCTTCTGCGCCCGCCGCGCCACCGATTGCGAGGCCGTAGACCCACGGTCGTCCGACCAACACAGCGGTCGCGCCGAGGGCGAGCGCAATCAGGATGTCCGAGCCGCTACGGATGCC
>JADGOT010000286.1 GCA_017882805.1 Glaciihabitans sp.
CGCCCCCGCTACACCGTCACGAACCGTACGCCTTCAGGAATCGGTTTCGGAACTCGTCCATCAGCCACACCGGCGCTGTCGGTGACGGGAGCATTCCCGGCTGCCAGTTCCACGAGGAGATCCGCTTGATAACGGTCGGGTCCTTCGAGATGATGCTGATAGGCACGTCGTGGTTTGCACCCGCCCCGCTGACTACGGTCGCGGGCTGGTGATCGCCGAGAACGATCAGCACTAAATTCGGATCGTTGTAGGTGGTGAGGAACGAGAACAGCGTGCTCATCGTGTACTGCACCGACTGGCCGTAGAGCTGCTGTACATGGTGCGAGCTCTGCCAGACCACGCTCGGCGGAAGCCCTTCGGCGGGCTGCGGATCGTAGATCGAGCCGTCGCCAACCGAGCCCCACGGCACCTCGTGGGGCAGCGGGGTCCAGGGCGTATGCGAGGACACAAAATCGATCTCAGCCATCAGAGGTTTGTGTGGCTTCGCCAGTTCGTGCTTCTGGAAGTACTCCCATGAGTACTGGTCGGGGATGCTGGCATAGCTGAATTTCGGGCCCTTGTAGCCGACATTCAGCGCGTTCAATTGGGTACCGAAGTGATAGAACGAGCTTCCGACGGGCCACGGCTTGGTGTCGGATGGCACGTCGCTGAGCGTGTTCCAGCCGGCTTTCTTGAAGGCGCTCGCAAGGGTGAGGCGACTACCTGACGTGACCTTGTCGTATTTCTGTTGCGAATCGATCCAGAGCCCGGATTCGAGGGTCGAGTGTGCGAGCCAGCTGATTCCGCCGAACGTCGAGGACGTCAGGAACGCACTTCGTTCGGAGTAGCCGTCTGCCGCGAGTTCCTTGTTGCCCTTCTTCAGCACATCGTCGACGCCTTGCGAGAAGAAGGTGTTCTGCACGGCGACCTGTCCGTAACTCTCGATGAAAGCTACGATGACGTCTTTGCCCTTGAGCCCGGTGAGAAGATCCGAGGCGGGCAGGTGTGCGTACGGGTCGGTTGTTCCGGCCTTGTCAAACGCGGCCTGCTCGGCGGCGGCCGCCCTCACCTGGTTGGCCTTAGTGATCACGGTGCCGACCGCGTCCGCGGACGCGACCGGTTCGCCGGCGACGATCTGGATGCCGATGAGTGCGAGCACGAGCCAGCCCGCGGTGATAGCCGACGCTCCGATCAGTCCCGCGCGGTAGTGCCGACGGATGACGCCCGCCAGGGTGAGGAACGACGCCGCGATCAGAACTCCGGCCACGAGGGCGGCGAGGAAGAGGGCGACGACGATCAGCACTGCGGCGGCCGCACCGGTGGAGTCCTGAAGCACGCCGTAGGCAGCCGCCACTTCGGGCCACCCCGTCACAATGTTGAACGGGGCACCCACGTTAAGAATGAAGCCGAGATCGAGAGCCGCGCTGAGGATCGTGGCTATGAAGACGATCGCGACCAGGGTCGCGACGATTCGGCGGACGATCGGCCATGGGAGTGCGGCAAGAACGACGAGGACAACCACCGACTCCAGTGGAACTCGCAGCAGGGAGAGGGCTGACCCGGAACTGATGAGACCCGGCGCGACCGCGGCAAGAAAAAGCACGGGTCCGGAAACGACGAGGAGCGCCGTCCGTCGGATGGCGGCCAGGCGACCCCTCACGACATTCCCATCACCAAGGATTCGGCGGTCGGTAGTGCTTGGTGGCTTTCCACGTCGTGCAGGAGGAAACGATTCGAGAGCGCGTAGCGCATCAGCACCATGTCGCCCAACTGTCGGACCTCGGCGAGCGTGGCGCGATGGGAGTTAGTCCAGGGGAACTTCGCGTCGCCAACGAAACGGGGAGCGCGTTGATCGCCGACAAAGAATGGTGCCACGGCAAGGTGGAGTTCATCGACGAGGCCCTCGGCGAGGAACTGCGTGCTCACCGTCCCGCCGCCCTCCACCATCAGCTGGCGGACGCCGCGATCGCCAAGGTCAGCCACAAGGTCGGTCATGGTCACCCCCTTGCCCAGCCCGACGACGACCGCGCTGCTCCCGACCCTGCGGCGGAGGCGCGAAGCTTCGGGCGTAGGGCAGTAGACGAGTTTGGTGGCGTCACCGGTGGTAAAAAACGCGGCCTGCGGATCGAGGTCTCCGGACGCCGTCACGGTCACCTTCCACGGCGATCGGGTCAGACCCGCTGTCTCTCGCTGAATCTGCCGCCCAACGCCACGCACGAGCAATCGCGGATTATCACGCCGGATGGTGCGTGCGCCGACCAGGATGGCGTCATTGCGCGCGCGCACTTGATCGACACGGTCGAAGTCCGCGTCGTTCGAGAGGTTGAGCCGCGGTGGATCCGCGCGATCGAGATACCCATCGAGCGAGGTTGCGACGCTCAGAGTGACGTAGGGGTTATCGATCACGGTGTCTTCTCCTGGTTTGCGGCGGCGAGAACGAAAGCGCGCTGTGCGGGCGGACTGGGCGCGGGCACGACGGTCGGCGTGGAGCTATTCGTGCGGCGCCGGCCGATTGCGGAGCTCAGGGCGACGAGTGCCCCGGGAGCGACAGAGATAATGGCCAGCGCGCCGAAGAGGGTCGACGCCGAAACGCCAGCGGATGCGCCAAGTCCCGCAAGCGCGAACGCCCAACCGGCGACGCCTTCGCGGGGTCCCCATCCGCCGATGTTCACTGGGATCGAGGCGCCGAGAAGAACGACAAAGGCGAGCGTGAGCATTTGCATCGGCGGAACCCGTACCCCGACGGTTGCGGTTGCGATCGTGAAGGTCGCGACGTGACAGGCGATGACGATGACCGACGAGAACGCGACCTGCACGAGTGTTCTCGCTCCGCCGAGGCCGGAACGAAGCTCTGCCATCTCGTGGAGCAGCCCGCGCCGTGCGCGTGCGCTCACCGCGGTGGTCACGAGAAGCGCGACCGCGACGACGGCTGCTCCGACAATGAGTACCGCGAGGAGGTATCCCTCGAATCCCGCCCCGAAGCACGCGAGGACAACCAGCGCCAGGGCCACCTGCACGACCTGCCCTGCGGTACGTTCAATCGCGACCGAGCGCGCAGATTGCTTGATGCTTTCGGTGCCGGAACCCGCGGAGATCGCGCGGTGAACATCGCCGACTATTCCGCCGGGAAGCACCGTGTTCAGGAATTGGGATCGGTAGTACATCCCCACCGCTGTCGACAACCGGACTTCAACTCCGAGCCGAATCGCGATGAGTCGCCACCGCCATGCGGCTGCGACGGTTGCGATCGCTCCGAGAAGGAGAGCCGCACCGATCGCTTGTGCGTTCAGGCTGAGAAGTCCATGAAGTAACGGTGCAGCTCCCACATGAGCGATCACTGCGATGAGCACGCCGATGCTGACGGTCAGGCGTGCCGCGAGGCGGACCCGTGCAGATCGCATCGCTTGGCGGAGCTGAGTCCCAATAATGCCTGTCATGTGCGCGGCCATGCCAGTAGGTCCACGTGGTGCACTTCCACCGCGAGTTCGCCGCGCTCGATTTGGGACGTGCGAAGCTGCCGGTAGCGGGTGGCTTTGGCGCTCA
>JADGOT010000287.1 GCA_017882805.1 Glaciihabitans sp.
GAGTACGCCGGCTCGGAACGATCGCGATGTCGTCGAAGGCGTAGGCGCGGCGAGCGCGCTTTGCGCGGCCGATTTCGATGTCAGTCACGGGAGCAAGCCTACCGGCGGTGCGTCAGCGCGCGCGGGCCACCCGCTGCTCGGTCCAGACGGGCTCGTTCGACTCGTATACGACTCCGTCGGCCCCAAAGACCAGGAACCGGTCGAAGGATCGTGCGAACCAGCGGTCGTGAGTGACGGCGAGTACCGTTCCCTCGAAGCGCGACAGGGCATCCTCGAGAGCCTCCGCAGAGACCAGGTCGAGGTTGTCGGTCGGCTCGTCCAGGAGGAGAAGGGTCACTCCGCTGAGCTCCAGCAGAAGGATCTGCATCCGCGCCTGCTGGCCGCCAGAGAGCGACTCGAAGGTCTGCTCAGCACCCTCCACCAATCCGTACCGATCAAGAGCCCGGCTGGCAGCCTCACGTGCCAGCCCGTCGCGATTGTCGTCACCGCGATGCAGAATCTCGAGCAGCGTTCGACCGAGGAGCTCGGGATGCTGGTGCGCCTGGGCGAACCATCCTGGGACCACGCGGGCACCCAGCTTCGCGGTGCCCGTGTGCGGCACTGGATCGAGGGTCGCGCCAACGGATGTGACGTGTCCCGCGCGCGGATCGGGGTCGCTGCCACCCAGCGCAAGCAGCCGCAGAAAGTGCGACTTACCCGAACCGTTCGAACCGAGAACGGCGACACGTTCTCCGAACCAGACCTCGAGGTCGAACGGCTTCATCAGTCCGGTGAGCTCGAGGGCCTCACAGACGAGCGCGCGATTGCCGGTGCGAGCGCCGCGAAGCCTCATCTTGAGGTTCTGTTCGAGCGGTCGAGCCTCCGGCGGTCCCGCGTCCTCGAAGCGGCGCAGCTTGCTCAGCGCGGCCTGGTACTTGGGCGCGAAACTGTCGTTCGCTGTTGCCTTCACCTTCATGTTGTAGACGAGCAATTTGATCTTGGCGTGCTCCTCGTCCCAGCGCCGCAGGAGTTCGTCGAGCCGGTTCATCCGGTCCTCCCGGGCCTGGTGGTAGGTCGCAAAACCGCCGCCGTGGGTCCACGTGGAGTTGCCGACGGCCCCTACCTCGAGGGTGATGATCCGGTCGGCGACCCTGGCCAGGAGCTCCCGGTCATGGCTGACGAGCAGCACCGTCTTGCGGGTGTCGCGAAGTGCCTCCTCGAGCCAGCGTTTCGTCGGCACATCCAGATAGTTGTCCGGTTCGTCGAGCAGCAGCACCTGTTCCGGCCCGCGCAGCAGCGCCTCGAGGGCCAGTCGCTTCTGCTCGCCACCGCTGAGAGTCGTCAGCTCCCGGTACTTGGCCCGCTCGAACGGGATGCCGAGCGCGGCCATGGTGCACTTGTCCCAGACCGTCTCCTGGTCGTAGCCGCCAACATCGGCGTATTCGCCTAGCGCGGTCGCGTAGGCGAGCTGGTTCTCGGTGGTGTCATTTTCGATGATCGCAACCTCGGATGCGTCGAGCGCCAGAGCAGCCGCCCGAATCGCACGCGGCGCAACCTCGATGAGCAAATCGCGCACGGTCGATGTGTCCCGGATGTGCCCGATGAACTGGTCCATGACGCCGAGGCCGCCATCGACGCTGATCGCCCCATCGTCGGCCCTAAGTTCGCCGCGCAGAATCCGCAGCAGCGTCGACTTACCCGCGCCGTTCGCGCCAATCAACGCCGACGTAGTGCCCTCGCCAACCCGGAACGACACCTCATCGAGAAGCGGTCGGCCGTCGGCGAGGGAATAGGACACCGCGTTCACGTCGATGTAGCCCACGAGTATCCACCCTTCGCCGGCCGAGTGGACAGCCGACCAGACTACAACGGGCGACCCGAAATCGGGCAAGCTGGGGGCATGACCGAGGTGCACGCCGAATCGCTCGATAGTCTGCGCGACCGAACTAGTGAGAAGTGGGTCCGCTATCCCGACGACGTTCTACCGCTATTCGTCGCGGAGATGGACTACCCGCTCGCGCCGGTCATCGCCGAGGCTATGACCGAGCGCATCCGTCATTCGGATACCGGGTACGTCGCATCCCCCGTGCTCGTCGGCGAGGCTTTTGCCGGTTTCGCGGAGCGACGTTGGGGGTGGATCGTCGATGCCGCATCGGTGCGGACAACGACAGATGTCAGCGTCTGCATCGTCGAGACGCTGCGCCGAGCGATTCGGCCGGGCGACGGTGTCGTCATCAATCCACCGGTGTATGCGCCGTTCTTTCACCTCGTGACGGAGGCGGGCGGCGCGGTTGTTGAGGTGCCCTTTCTCGATGACGGGACCGCGTACCAACTCGATCTGGCGGGAATCGAGGCGGCTTTCGCGGCCGGCGCCCGGGCTCTGCTGCTGTGTAACCCGCAGAACCCGCTCGGGCTGGTGCATTCCGCGGAGTCGCTCTCTGCACTGGCCGAACTCGCGGCCCGATACGACGTCACCGTCGTGAGCGACGAGATCCACGGGCTCCTCACCCACTCCACGGCGACCTTCACGCCGTTCCTCAGTGTGTCTGATGCGGCGCGCGAATACGGCGTGACCGTGACGTCTGCGAGCAAGGCGTTCAACCTCGCAGGCGTCAAGTGCGCGGTGATGGTTGCGGGTTCCGCGCGTTCGCTGGCGCTGCTGGACGGGATGTCCGAGGAGGTGCTCTGGCGCACGAGCATCCTCGGGATGCACGCGAGCGTTGCGGCCCTTACGCACGGCGACGACTGGCTGGATGGCACCATCGCCGCGATCGAGACGAGCAAGGCGCTGCTGGGGTCGCTTCTGGCGGCCGAGCTGCCGGGCGTGGGCTTTCGCGCGCCGGATGCGACCTACCTGGCGTGGCTGGACTTCCGGAGTCTCGGCTGGGGCAGGGATCCGAGCATCCGCGCCCTGGATGCCCGAGTTGCGCTCAATCCCGGGCCCGATTTCGGCACTCAGGGTCGCGGCTTCGCCCGACTCAACTTCGCCTGCTCGCCCGAGGTGCTCACCGAGGCCATCCACCGGCTCGCTAGTACCTAATTCAGGAACCTATGTGGCTGGTGAGGCTCCTGGCATGACCTAACTCGTCAAAACCAACTCCAGCCACAACATTTCCTGAAAA
>JADGOT010000037.1 GCA_017882805.1 Glaciihabitans sp.
GGCGGCGGGCAGCGACCTCGATGTCTACAGCGAGGCGAGTCCGCTGGGCACAGCCATCATGGGGCTGAAGATCGGCGATACCAAGACCTACACAGCCCCGAACGGCAAGGCGATCTCGGTCGAGATCCAGAAGGTAGAAACCTTCCAGCCGTAGAACTTCCGGCCGAAGAAATGGGCCCACACGCGCCGGTTACGACGCGTCGCGAAGCGACGTGGCGTCTTGGGCCCCCGCTGAGCAGTCCGTCGGGTCGCGAAGCGACCTGTCGGCGGCTCAGTAGGGGAACGTGGGGATTAGAACTCGAGGATTGGCTCGAAGCCGGCCTCGCGCAGGTTGTGGATGACCAACTCCGCGTGCTCGGGACCTCGAGTCTCGATGTGCAGCTCCAGCACGACCTGGCTGATCTGCATGCCGTTGCCGTGGCGGGTGTGCAATACCTCGACGACGTTCGCATTCGAGTCGGCGATAATTTGGGCGGTTCGGGCGAGCTGCCCCGGCCGATCCGGGAGTGGGATGCGCAGCTTCAAATAGCGCTCCGACGCCGCGAGCCCGTGGCTGATGATGCGCTCCATGACCAGTGGATCGATGTTGCCACCGGACAGGATGGCGACGGTCGTTCCGGAGTGCTGCACCTTGCCGGCGAGGATGGCCGCAACGCCGACCGCGCCCGCGGGCTCTACGACGAGTTTTGCGCGCTCGAGAAGCACGAGCAGCGCTCGGGCGATGTCATCCTCGTCAACCGTGATGACCTCGTCGACGGTATCCCGGACGATCTCGAAGTTCAGGACGCCCGGCTTGCTGACGGCAATTCCGTCGGCGATCGTGGGCAGGATCTGGATCTGGACCGGCTCGCCGGCGATCAGCGAGGTGGGATACGCGGCGGCATTCGAAGCCTGCACGCCGATGATCTTGACGGTGCGACCGAGCTCGGCAGACTTTTGCTTGACTGCGCTCGCGACCCCGGAGATAAGTCCACCGCCACCGATCGGAACCAGGATGGTGTCGACATCCGGTAGCTGCTCGAGAATCTCGAGGCCCAGCGTTCCCTGGCCCGCGATGATGTCGTGGTGGTCGAACGGTGGGATGAATACCGCGCCCGTCTCTTCCGCGAATGCGACAGCGGCGCCGAGGGTTTCGTCGAACACGTTGCCGCTCAGTTCGACGTCCGCGCCGTACTCCTTGGTCGCGGCCAGCTTGGGGAGCGCGACCCCGACGGGCATGAAGATGGTGGAGTGGATGCCCAGCTCGCGCGCCGCGAACGCGACACCCTGCGCGTGGTTGCCGGCCGACGCGGCCACAACACCGCGCGCCTTGTCTTCGTCGCTGAGGTGCACGAGACGGTTGTACGCGCCCCGAATCTTGTACGACCCGGTGCGCTGAAGGTTCTCGCACTTGAGCCAGACGTCAGAGCCGAGAACCTCGGACAGCGAGCGCGAGCTCTCCATGGGCGTCTCGTCGATGACCGCACCGACCGTAACGCGCGCGGCCTCGAAGTCGGCCAGCGTTGGTCCGGGAATGGTTTCGTCGCCGGTCCCGACGGCTACTGCCTCACTCACTGCTGACGACATCCTTCGTGCCCGGGGCCACTCCCGTGCGCCAGCTGCCACGCACCAGGTACAGGATCATGACGTTGACGACGGCGACCAGGGGGACGGCGAAGAGTGCGCCCGGAATGTGCCCGACGAACGCTCCCGCGGCAACTACGAACACGATGGCCAGAGGATGCAGCTTGACCGCCGAGCCGGTGATGAACGGGTGAAGGAAGTTGCCCTCCAGGATGTGCACGCCCAGCACGATGGCGAGCATCGTCACAGCCACAATCGGCCCGTCGTAGATGAGCGCGATGAAGACGGCGAGCGTTCCGCTGACTACCGCTCCGACAACGGGAACGAAGGATGCGAGAAACACGATGATCGCGATCGGGATGGCGAGCGGCAGGTGGAGCAGTAGCGCACCCACTCCGATCGCGACGGCGTTGATCGCGGCAACGACCAGCTGCACACGGATGAAGGCCGTCAGTGTCGTCCACCCGGCGGCACCGGCACCGGTCATCGCTGGGCGTGCGCGGCGCGGGAAGAGGCGCACGACCCACGTCCAGACCTGCCCGCCGTCGAGCACGAGGAAGATTGTCGCAAAGATGGTGAGCAGGGTTCCCGTCAGAATGCTGCCAGCGGTCTTGGCGACGACGAGTGAGCCAGCAGTGATGGTGCCACTCTGCTGCAGCGCAGTGGAGATCTGGTGCACGTCGATCGTGTACTGCGATTTGTCGATGTTAAACGGGGGTGCGGCAAGGAAGGACTGAAAGTTCGAGTACGCCTTGATGGACTGAGTTTCGAGGTTGGGAAGTCCGTTGCGAACCTGCGTCACGACAACGAGCACGAGACCCCCGATGACGAGCACCGCAAGGATCAGCACAACCATCACTGCCAGCCATCTGGGCCAGCCGTTTCGAATCAAAAACCCCTTGAACGGGATCAGGAGTGCTGCAATCAGCATCGCGATCAGAAAGGGAACGGCGATCTCGCGGAGGCTAAACACCACGTAGCCAAAGACCACGAGCACGGCGACGACGGCGAGGATGCGCCAGGCCCACGCTCCGGCAATCTCGACCGGAATCGGGATGGCTTCCTCGATTGCACGCTTGCGATCGGGGCCCGTGAGGGGCCGTCGCAGGGTGGCGTCCGGCGAGGTGGGTCGCGGCCTCCAGAGCTTCATCGGTTCAGTCTAGAACCTGCGCCTGACCCGTTTTACCTAACCGTGAACCCGTTTCAGCTTTTCGCAATCACCGAGACCGGAGCGCCCTTGAAAGTCAACGACACCGCGTCGCCCGGCTCGTGCCTCTCGCTCACGTCGTGCTGCACGGAAACAAGCGTCTCGTCGTCTAGCCGAACCTGCGTGCGACGCAGGCTGCCGAGGAAGCTTGAGATGACGACAGTTCCTGAAAGAGACTTGTCGCTCGGCTTGCGCGCGGCAATCGAGATGTCCTCCGGCCTGATCATCGCGAACGTAGCGCCCTCGCCCGGAGACTGACCAAGCAGCTGGAGCTTGGTGCCGTAAACCGTCACCTCGTGGCCGGTCACCGTGGCCGGCACCCGGTTGCTCAGCCCGACGAAGTTCGCAACGAACGCCGTCGCCGGTGACGTGTACAACTGCTCGGGGGTGCCGATCTGCTCGATGTTTCCCGCGTTCATCACGGCAACCCGGTCGGCGACGGCGAGCGCCTCCTCCTGATCGTGGGTGACAAACAGGGTCGTGATGCCCAACTCGGTCTGGATGCGACGGATCTCATCGCGCAGCTGCACGCGCACCTTCGCGTCCAGCGCCGAGAGTGGCTCATCGAGCAGCAGAACGCGGGGACGCGTGACGAGGGCGCGAGCGAGTGCCACCCGCTGCTGCTGCCCGCCGGAGAGCTGGTGTGCGTAGCGCTCACCCAGGTGGCCGAGACCAACCATCTCGAGCGCCTCGGCGCTGCGGCGCGTGCGTGCGGCCGCATCCACCTTGCGCATACGCAGTCCGAACTCGACGTTCTCGAGCACGGTCATGTGGGGGAAGAGCGAATACGCCTGGAAGACCATGCCGATGTCGCGCTTGTTGACCGGAACGTCCGCGACATCCTCGCCGTCGATGAGGATGCGCCCGCTCGTGACCTGCTCGAGCCCGGAGAGCGTTCGCAGCACGGTCGTCTTGCCACAGCCCGACGGCCCCAGCAGGGCGATGAACTCGCCCGGCTTCATCGTGAGGTCGACACCCGTGAGCGCGACGTTGCCGGAAAACTCCTTGGTGACGCCGATGAGCTGCACGGTGGCGCCCTCGCGGGCAACGTACGTGGCCGCAGTGTCGGTGGTGATGATGGCAGTCATGGGGTGACTCGCTTTCGTCGGGAAACACGGCCACCGCGGAACGTCCCGACGCGACCGATAAGAACAAGAAGGATAAAGACGAAGATCAGCGCGAACACGGCGAAGATGACGCCCGCGTATGGATCGGTCTGCTGGATGAGCAGTAGTGCCGTTTGGAACGTGGTCTGGCTGAGGAACGAGGCGATCGTGTATTCGCCGAGCACCACCGCAACGGTCAGGAGGATCGCCGAGAGGATGCCGCGACGAAGGTTCGGAAGGATCACCCGCCACATCACCTCAAACCAGCTGGCCCCGAGCGACCGGGCCGCCTCGCTGAGCGTCGTCACCTCGACCGCCGCCAGGTTCGACGCGATCGGGCGGAAGGCGTACGGAAGGCAGATGATGCCGATCGCGAAGGCCAGGGTATACGGCGTCGAACCGAAGATCTGTGCCACCACCTGGTAGGCGGGGATGAATCCGACGACCAGCACAACGGTCGGGATGGTGATCGGGATCAGGCAAACGAATTCGAGTAGCTTGCGAAACTGCGGGAACTTCAGCTCGATCAGGATCATGGTCGGCAGCAGCAAGACCAGGATGATCAGCACCGTGAACAGGGCGATCACGAGCGAGTTCTGTACACCCTGAAACAGCGGGTCGTAGGTTGACTCATTGGCCGGATTGAAGAGGTCGAGATAGTGCTGCACGCCGTACTGCTGGCCACCCTTGTCAGTCGGCTGGCCGATCCGGAGTGTGAACTGGATCATCGCAAGGATGGGAACGATGAAGACAACCCCGACGACGATCAGGATGATGTTGCGGGAGGCAATCGACGGGGTTGCGCCGAATCGTGGGGCGCTCATCGACGCCACCTCGATGCCCGGCGCTCAAGCATCGAATAGAGGTACATGACGATGATCATGGTCACGACCATCAGGAGCGCCAGCACGCCCGCGGCGTTCTGGTGGCCGACAACCGTCTCGCTGTTGATGAAGCCGCGGATGTCGAGTGAGATTAGCCCGCCCTGGCTGATCAGCGCGGCCGCGGTGGCGTACGACGAAAACGAGTTCGCGAACAGCAGGATGACGCTGCCGAAGAACGCCGGCGCGAGAATCGGGAAGCCGATCCGTGTCCAGTAGGTGAACCGCGTTCCGCCGAGCGTCGCGTTGGCTTCACCCCAGGTCGCTTTGAGGCCTTCCATGGCCGGCATGAACGTCAGCACCATGAGGGGGACCTGGAAGTACAGGTACGGAAGCGACAGGCCGACGACGGAGTAGATGAGCGTGTTGCCCTGGAAGTCGTTGAAGACGTTCTTCTCAAACCCCGACTGGATGAGCCACTGCGTAATGATGCCGTTGAGACCGAAGGTCACGATGAACGCGAACGCGAGCATCACACCACCGAACTGGGCGAGCACGCTCGACGCTGAGTCGATGGCTGTGCGCAGTCCACCCGTCGGGTTGGTTCCGAGGAGGGCAAAGCAGACGAGAGCGCCGACGATCCCCCCGATAATGGCGGTCGCGGCGGAGAGGCCGAGAGTTCCGACGTAGTCGGACTGCACGGACGGATCCGCGAGCGCGCTGAAGTTATCGAAGGTAAAGCTTCCCGTTTTTGTGAAGAAGCCACTACCGACCGCAAGCACGGCAGGAATCGCAAGGAACAGGATGATGTAGATCGCGAAGGGCGTCAGGCCCAGCCAGACCGCGCTGCGGCGCCGGGATGGTTTCCCGGCGCCGCGCGTGGTGGTGGCTGGCGCTGCGGTGGCTGCGGCAGTCATCGGTTCTTATTCGTGTCTTTCGTAATCCGGTAGGCGGAACCTACTGGATTGCGGCCTTCCACTTCGAGCCGAGCAGGGTCGCAGCGGCGGTGGCCTGGTCTGCGGTTAGCTGCACGAAGTTCGACGGCGGGGCACCGACGCTGGCGAGTACGGTCTTGTCGACCGTTCCTGCCTTCTGCATTGCCGCCAGCGTGGCCGGGTATGCACCGGACGCGAGGTAGAGGTTCTGCACGGCGGGCGTGTAGATGAACTCTTCCCAGAGGCGAGCCGCTGCCGGGTTCGGAGCGTCGACGTTGATGGCCTGGTTGTAGTAGCTACCGAGAGCAGCCGAACCGGAGGGAATGACAACCTTCCAGTTCGAGTTGCCTGCCGAGCCGGCCTCTGGGCCCCACGCCAGGTTGTTGTAGCTCCACTGGAGCACAACCGGCGTTTCGCCCGAGTTGACCGTTGCCTGTGTCGGCAGCACGTTGTTGAAGTTTCCCGCCTTCTTCAGCTTCGAGAAGAAGTCGATTCCGGGCTGGATGTTGTCGGCCGTGCCACCGTCCTGCAGCGCAGCGAGGTAGACCGCGCTCGCTGCCTCGTTGGCCTGGGTCGGGTCACCCTTCAGGCTGACCTTGCCCTGGTAAGCGGAACCGAGAAGGTCCTTGTAGGTCTTCGGCGCCTTGGAGATTTTCGACGAGTCGTAACCGATCGACATCAGGCCGGTGTAGTCGTAGTACCACTTGCCGGCTGGGTCCTTGAAGTCGGCCGGGAGATCGGACCAGTTCGCGACCTTGTACGGCGCGACGAGATCGAGGTTCTGGTCGAGGACCGCGGTGCCGATGTCGAAGACGTCGGGAGCCGTGCTCTGGCCCTTCTGCGCCTCGGCAGCGGAAACCTCGTTAGCGCTGGAGCCATTCGGGTTCGCGGAGTTGATCTTGATCTTCGGGTACGTCTTCTCGAACAGGGCAATGATCTTGCCGTAGTTCGCCCACGACGGCGGGAGAGTAATGACGTTGAGGTGGCCCTCGGCGTTGGCCGCGGCGACGAGGCCCTTGAGCCCACCAAACGCTGCAGCGCTGGTGGCGACCGAAGCCTTGGCCTTGCTGATCGTGCCGGTCGAAGTCGACGCAGAACCGGCACATCCGGTCAGCGCGATGGCGACCGTAGCGACGATCGCGAGGCCGGCAAGGTGACGCCCCGAAACTGGACGCTTTGTAATCAAGTGATCCTCCATGAAGTAGCCTCCGGCTGTTCACGCTGTGGGGTGAACTATGGGATACCGGGGGCAGGTTCGCGGCTAGCTTCTCTCCCAGTGGTTACACGCTGGCTCACGTTAGGTAAACGGATGGCAAAGTCCAATTGATCATTGCGAGGCATGGCCTCCAGGAGTACTCGGACGCATGTAGCTTCGCACCATGACACTGGCCCCCGCCGAGAGCGAGAGCGACACCAATTCCGGCGATCGACGCGAGGATTGGTCGCTACAACGCTCCCCCGACGACGATTTCGTGCTTCGCCGGGATGCCGCCAGCTACCTGAAGCAGGCTGTCTCGACGCCGTGTCTGACGTCGATCGAGAGCTCGGATGGCGCGTATCTCTTCGGGTCGGACGGCACGCCCTACCTCGACTTCCACGGCAACTCCGCGCACCAGATCGGCTACGGTCATCCGAAGCTGGTGAGCGCGCTCAAACGGCAGATGTCAACGCTGCCGTTCGTTCCCCGCCGGTTTACCAGCGGCGTGAGCGTCGAGTTCGCGGAGAAACTCATCGAGATCACTCCTGCGGGGCTCGACCGCGTGCTTATGACCACCGGTGGATCGGATGCGATCGAGGTCGCGCTCAAGATCGCCCGCGCAGCCACCGGTCGATTCAAGACTCTGTCGTTCTGGGAATCGTTTCATGGAGCCGGATTCGGTGCCGCGAGCATCGGCGGCGAGCAACTGTTTCGCAGCGGACCGATCGGGCCCCTGCTCACGGGAACGGAACACGTGCCGCCCCTTGGCTGCTTCCGCGACCGGTTTGGCAAGGGACACCGCTTCGATGAACCGCACACCGCCGAGTGCGGCAAGCCACTCGCCGAACTCATCGACTACGTGCTGCGCACCCAGGGCGATGTTGCGGCCCTCATCGCCGAACCGATGCGCGCGGTGCCCGAGATGGCCGCGCCCGGATTCTGGCAGGCCGTTCGCCGCAGCTGCGACGACACCGGAACGCTGTTGATCTTCGACGAGATTCCCACCGGCCTTGGGCGCACTGGGCGCATGTTTGCGCACGAACACGAAGCGGTCGGCGAGGAGGCCGTGGTTCCGGACATCCTCGTGCTCGGGAAGGGTCTCGGCGGCGGAATGATTCCGGTCGCGGTCGTCATCGCTCGCGCCGAACTGGATGTCGGCGCCGACTGGGCCTTCGGGCACTACACGCACGAGAAGAATCCGATGATGGCTCGGGCCGGACTCACGACCATCGAGATTATTGAGAGCGAAGGGCTGGTCGCGCGCTCAGCGGACCTTGGACTCGTCGCCCTCGAGCGGGGCCGCGCGCTTGCCAGCCGTTTCGAGTCGATCGGCGACGTTCGCGGGCGTGGGCTCCTGCTCGGTTTGGAACTGGTGAAGCCGGATGGTTCCCCGAATCCGGACCTGGCGGAGAGCATCCTGTACGCGGCTCTGCGTCGCGGCCTGAGCTTCAAGACGACGATGGGAACCGTGCTCACGCTGGCACCCACCCTGACAATCGGCGAGAGCGAACTCCACCGCGCGTTCGACATCCTGGAGGCCTCATTCGCCGAAGTAGTTGGTGGCTAGGCGAACGTCTTCTCGGCGAGGCCGAACGAGATTGTCATGCCGACGCCCGACGTCACAATGGCCACTGTGACGCCGGGCGCGACTTCTTCGCTCAGGAACGCCTGCTGCGGGCTCGAGGCATAGATGCCCTGCCACCGTTCCTTCACACGCAGCTGGTCGACCCCGAGAACTTTCTCGATCTCGGTCAGAAGAGTCGAGGATGTCGACTCGGCAAGAAATGGGTCAAGAGTCGTGGCGTACCGATGGCTATCGCCCACGATGAGCGTTCCGTTGGGCCGCTGCGTGAACATGATGTTCGCGCCGATGCCAAGCAGGTCCTGACGCTCAGCAGCCATCTCGACCCGGAGTGCGTCCGCAGCCTCGGTCTCCGCGAACGCCGGGTAGCGCAGCATCGAGGTGCCCGTGAGCACGGCCGGCCGCAACACCATTCCACTGGGAGCCTCGACCCGCATCATCTGAAGTGCGCAGCGCTCGATCTGCCGCTCTGCCGCGAAATTCGGATAGAGGTAGTCGAGGTCGTGCCCGACACAGATGATGGTGCGCTGCGCTCGAATCTCACCGCGACTCGTAGCCGCGACGCCGTCGGCCGCACCCAAGAAGCTCGTTTGCCAAAGCACGGTCACGCCGGGCTGTGTCGCCAGCCACGCCGCGAGCGAGGCAACGGCTGCGCGGGGGTCGACCCGCAGATCATCCCGCAGCAGTGCCCCACCGACGATCGCGGCATCGGCCTCGCTTCGCAGCAGACCGCGTGCCTGCGCCGCGCTGACCAGCTCGACCTGCCCCTTCTCTCGGGATGCCGAAAGTTCCTCGAGCACCGCGAGTTCGGTCACTGAGCGCGCGATCGCGAGCGCACCAGAGGTCGTCGAGAAGAACCCGGCTAACGCGGCGTGGTCGAGCCACTTCTCGCGTGCGACGAGCGCGAGGTCTCGCAGCTCACCGGATTGCGCCGTGACACAGCAGTGACCAAAGTTGCGCACGGATGCACCGACCGCCCGGGCATCCCGATCGATAATCGTGACGGTCAGCCCGCGAGAAATGGCTGCGCTGGCGTGAGCTAGGCCGACGATCCCCGCGCCGACCACGAGAACGTCGGACTGCGCGATCGGGTTGCTCACAGTACGCAACTATGGTGAATCGCCTTCGACTCAGCCAAGCCGACAGACGGATGTTCGTCGAACGTTCACCACTCGTTCGTCTGGCTAGGTTTTGCTTGCCGGGTGCCAGGACCCGCATCATGATTGACCTCGTCGCTCTCGACATGGCGGGTACCACCATCGACGATCACGGCTCCGTCTACGTTGCACTTCAATCAGCGGTCGAGGAGACCGGGGCTAGTGTCGCCGAGGTCGACCTTCAGCGCTGGATGGGCGCAGACAAGGTGAGCGCAATCACAGCGCTCATGCGGCTGGGTGGCCAGGATCCGGACGATAATCGCGTGGGCGTTGCCTTCGACCGCTTCCGCGAGATTCTGAGCGATTCCTACCGCGACAACCCGCCCGTTGCCCTGCCCGGAGTTCGCGCCGCGCTCCGGGAGCTTCAGGACCGCGGAATCCTGATCGCGTTGACGACCGGATTCTCCGACGATGTTGCGCTGCCGCTGCTGGAGTCAATCGGCTGGACGGTCGGCCAGGGCAACGACCACCTGCTCGACGCGGTCGTTACTACTTCGCAGGTCACGGCCGGCCGGCCGGCTCCCTACCTCATCCACCACGCGATGGAGCTCACAGGAGTGACCGACGTTCGCCGCGTTCTCGCGGCCGGCGACACCGTAGTCGACCTCCTCGCGGCGGCCAATGCCGGAGTGATTGGCGTCGGCGTGCTCACCGGCGCACTCACACGGGCGCAGCTTGCCGAACATCCGCACGACCACATCCTGCAAAGCGTCGCCGCTCTCCCGGGGCTCGCCGTCACGAGCCGGTAGCGTCGGTCGCGCTCGCTACAGTCGAGGGGTGCCCCGATCGCGAGTTATCGAGAGTCTCTCCGCCGCCCAGGCTCGACGGATAGCCCTCGCCGCGCAAGGGTTCGGGCGAGCAAAGCCGACCGCTGTCGGAACACGGCAACTGAATGACACACTTCACCGGCTCGGCGTTCTCCAGCTCGACTCGGTCAATGTCTTCGAACGCAGCCACTACCTCCCCCTGTTCGCACGCCTTGGCGCCTACGACAAAGCCGACCTGGATCGGCTGACCTTCAGTAAGAAGGCTCGCTACATCGAATATTGGGCGCACATGGCAGCCCTCGTTCCGCTCGAGAACTGGCCGCTCTGGCGCTGGCGGATGCGGATGCGGGAGTATCGCGAGAAATGGCAGGGCGATCCCGACCACTGGGTGTCGCGCAATACCACGATGCTCGACTGGCTGCGTGCCGAGTTGGCCGCCAACGGTCCGCAACAGGCGGGCAAGATCGAGCACGAGAGCGGAAGCAGGCGCAAGGGCGGCTGGTGGGAGTGGTCCGAGGTGAAGA
>JADGOT010000288.1 GCA_017882805.1 Glaciihabitans sp.
AACCATCCGAGCAAGCCCAGCGAAAGCACGCCAACCCCCAGCGACGCGTAGTACGCCGCCGACTGCGTAATTCCACCCAGGCTGCCGATCAAGAGACACACGATGGGCAAGACCGCGGCGATCAGGAGCCCCGCGCTGTGGCTCATTGCATGGCGCAGAACAAGGCGAAACGGCGTGGGCGGATTGGTCACCGTGTGCTCGCCGGCCACGATTTCGCTGAAGACGTGAGCCGCCCAAACGATGCCGATAGTCGCAAGCGTCAACAGCACAAGTTCGAGGTCAGGCTCATTGTCGGGGGCTGCGACGATGACGGCGCTCACGATGACTGTGCCGTAGATGACCGGCGGACGAACCAGGAACCACCACATGAATTGAATTATGCCGCCGCAGGGTCAGAGGGTTGCGGAATCGCACAGCCCATCGGGCAAATTTTCGGATCTGTTGTGAGTAAGCCACAAATTTCGACCTGTCCCCCAAAGGAGCGTCATACCGATACCGCCTCTCGGTCTCCCAAGTGAGGAGCAGTGCTTTCCATGCTCTCCCTGGGATCAAGGAGGATCTATGAAGCTCAACAAGCTAACCGGAACGCACGCCGGACGTATTGTGCTCGCGGCGGTGCCCGTCGCCGTCGTCGCCACAGCTCTACTCGGCGGTGTCGCCAATGGCGCAGTTCCCGTTTCTTTTGCCGTCTCCGGCAGCCAATTCCAGATCGCCGCATCCACGCTCGATGGCACGTCGTTCTCGCAGTACGCCGGTGTGACGACAGACACCGCCGGCGGCCAGCACCAGGTTGCGATCGCGAACATCGGCCAAGCCAGCCTCGCCGACCTGTGCCAGTCGGTAGTAACCGACACCCCGCTCGGCAAGGTCGGAATGCTCATCACAGCCGGGGGTGGCGGGAAGCCCGCGACCGCGACCGGTCTTCAGATTGGGATGACGGACCTCAAGGGCGACGCAAGCTTCAACAACATCCGGATTGGAGTTGACGCCTCTCGGGTCAACACGAGCGCGAAGGGCACCGCGGGCGACTTCGCCCAGGATGCGGACTCGATCAAGATTCTCGGCCTCCAGCAGACCGCGTGGTCGACTCAGGCCGCCGTCTTCACCCTCACCGGCATGCACGTTCAGCTCACCGACGGATCGAAGGGGTGCTTCTAGTGAGCATCGGGAACCTGGCTGACCACGTTCTGAATGCCCGCTCCTATCCCGGACGGCGCGCCACTCGCGACCAGAATCGCGCCCAATTCCGCGCTTGGTCGAGCAAACGACCATTCGTCGGAGGAGCGCTCGTCATGCTCGCGGGAATCGAGATGTTCTTCTCCGGCCAGCTGGACGTTGGGCACATCCATGTTCAGGTCGGCATCGAGGGGTTCCAGGCCACGGTCATCCCGGTGGCCCTTGTGCTTCTCGGGCTCCTCGCCATGCTCATGCCGATGCACCGAATCTTCTACGGGATCATCGCACTGGTCATCGCGGTGTATTCGCTGATCGGAGTCAACCTTGGCGGCTTCTTTGTTGGGATGCTGCTCGGATCAGTTGGCGGCATCCTGATCGTTTCGTGGATGCCGAAGAAGGCCCCCGTGGAGCCGCGCCCTTTAGATCTGCGCCGGTAAGCGGCGCGGTCGCACTCTGTCTATTTCTCGCGATCTTCGGAATCGGAGCAGCGAGAGTCCCGGGGTCTGCTCCCGAAGCACTCTGCTTACCCCTGCTCATGAACTGCAGCACGCCATCGCCGACACCGTCGCCGACACCATCGGGGCCATCAGGTGGCCTTCTTGGAGGTCTGCTCGGCGGGGGCTCGGCGACCACCGGCGGTGGCGTGCTGTCTATCCTCGACGATCCAAGTGCCCCAGTAATGACGCTGCCCGCCGCGCAATTGGGCGGCTCGTCCCTGTCGTTTACTGGGCTACAGTCGGTGTCTCTCGTCACGATTCACCTGGCAAATGGCTCGCGAGTGCCGGTTATCAGGCTGGTCGCCGACAGCATCACGATCAACAACTTCCTGCTGGATGTTCGCCGGGCAACGGGTCCCTCGCTCGTCACCACCGCCGGACAAATGGTCGTGCGCGGCCACGTGACGGCGTACCTCGACTCGGTGACCGCCACCACCCTTGGCGGGCTCGGGCTCACGCTCGGAACCGACCAGACTCCACCCCCGGGGAACGAGCTTCCTTCGCAGCTACTGCGGGTAAACCTCGGACTGGTCGGGATTGACGCTGATCACATCAGCTTCACGAACCAGGAGCAGAAGCTTCACGGGTGACCATTACGGACGGTCAACCGGATTAGAGAGAGTCCCGGTGTAGGGGAATTCGGGCCCTTGCACCGGGCATCTCTCGTTATATCGGCCCCACGGTTCTATGCTGTGGCTCATCGATGTTGCCTGCTCTCGCGCTTCCGATCGCGATTCGATTCAGGAACGTCCGAATGTGATCCCTAACATTTTTTGAACATTCCGCCCCCGCGATGTTCTCAATCTGTGAGAACTTTCCCAATGATTGACTGAATTGCTACGTTCGTTATCTGTTTGTGACTATCTTTCTGAGAAATGAGAACGCTAACATTGCGATGTTCACCCGGAAGGTGCTGGGCACCGTACGCACCAAGAGCTCGGCATTGACGCCGAGCCCCAAACAAGGAGGTTTAGGGAATGAAAAAGTTTCTAGCGGGAATCGCAGTCGTGGGAGTTTTGGCTCTCGCACTGACAGGCTGCTCCGGCGGCGGCGCGGGCGGCGCTGCAGGCGGCGCAAAGAAGATCATCACGGTCGGATTCGCACAGACCGGGTCGGAAAGCGGATGGCGCGCTGCCAACACGCTCTCCATGAAGTCGGCCTTCTCGACGAAGAACGGCTTCAAGCTCATCTTCAACGCGGCCGACAACAAGCCGGAGAACCAGATCGCTGCGGTTCACAGCTTCATCAACCAGGGCGTCGACGCGATCGTAATCGCAGCCGTCGTCACCACCGGTTGGGATGACGTCCTCAAGGAAGCCAAAGCTGCAAAGATCCCGGTCATCCTCGAGGACCGCACCATCGACGCCAGCCCCAGCCTCTACGCAAGCTGGATCGGTGACGACTTCACCAAGGAAGGCGTGACCGCCGGTGCTTGGGCAGCCAAAACACTCGGAGCAACCGCGACCAACATGGTCGTTCTCGAGGGAACCACCGGCTCCTCGCCGGCCATCGACCGCGCGAAGGGCTTCTCTTCGTCCATCGCCGGAACCAAGATCACCACGCTCGACTCGCAGACGGGTAACTTCACTCGCGCCGACGGCAAGACCGTGATGGAAGGGTTCCTGCAGAAGTACGGAAAGAAGATCAACCTTCTCTTCGCGCAGAATGACGACATGGGCCTCGGAGCGCTCGACGCGATCAAGGCCGCCGGAGAAACGCCCGGCACCGACATCCAGATCGTCTCGATCGACGGAACGCACGATGGACTGACGGCGCTCTCGACGGGCGAATTCAACTACGTCGTTGAGTGCAACCCGCTCCTCGGTGACAAGGTGGCGAGCGTCGTGAAGGATGTGCTGGCCGGCAAGGCAGTGGACAAGGCATACACGGCAGTGGACGGTGCGTTCGATAAGGCCGCCGCCATCGCCGCTCTTCCGACCCGGAAGTACTAACGCCGCAAGCGTTAGTGAGCCCAGTTCCATAACTGGTGGGGCGGCCTCGTGCCGCCCCACTGGTGTGACACTCCCAAGCAGAAAGATTTACGCCGTGGTCGACAACAATGTGGTCGTCGAAATGAAAGGCATTTCGATCTCCTTCCCCGGGGTCAAGGCGCTCGATAGCGTCGACTTCACGCTGAGAGAAGGAGAGATCCATTCTCTGCTCGGCGAAAACGGTGCAGGCAAGTCCACCCTCATCAAGGCCCTCACCGGGGTCTATGCGATTGATTCCGGAAGTATCCAGGTCCTCGGAGTTGAACGACGTTTTGCCAACACTGCGGATGCGCAGTCCGCGGGCATCGCGACCGTCTATCAGGAGATCAACCTGTGTTCCAACCTGAGCGTTGGCGAGAACGTCATGCTCGGCCACGAGGTTCGCGGCCCGTTCGGAATTGACTGGAAAGCCACCCACGCCAAGGCGAGCACGTACCTGAACGAACTAGGTCTTCACATCGAGCCGCGGTCACCGCTGTCGAGTCATTCACTGGCCATCCAACAACTCGTCGCGATTAGTCGCGCGGTTGTCGTCGACTGCCGACTGCTCATCCTCGACGAACCGACGTCGAGCCTCGACCGCTCCGAGGTTGAACAGCTGTTTGCCGTTATGCGCAGGCTCAAAGACCGGAACGTCGCCATACTCTTTGTTTCACACTTTCTCGATCAGGTCTTCGAGATCTCCGATCGCATGACGATACTGCGCAACGGACAACTCGAAGGCGAATACCTGGTCGGGGCGATCAACCGATCCACCCTCATCTCGAAGATGCTGGGACGAGAACTTGCTGAACTCGACCTCATCGGCCGAGCCGCGACGCGAGCAATCGATCGCAGCGGCGCTCCGGTTCTCAAAGTGTTGGGGCTAGGGCGAAAAGGCTCCATTGAGCCCGTTGATCTCGAGGTCTATGACGGCGAGGTCCTGGGACTCGCCGGGCTACTCGGATCGGGTCGAACCGAACTCGCCCGAATAATCTACGGTGCGGATCGAGCGGACAGCGGACGGGTGGAGGTTCGCGGGGTACCCGCCCATCTGAGCTCACCCCAGCAGTCCGCGCATCACCGGATCGCCTTCTCTTCGGAGGATCGCCGCGAGGAGGGCATAATCGGTGACCTGACCGTCGCGGAGAACCTCGTGCTTGCGGTTCAGGCGAAGCGGGGATGGCTGCAGAAGGTACCGCGAGCGCAGCAACAGAGCATCATCGACGAGTACATGGTCGCGCTCGGTATTAAGCCCAACAATCCCAATGCGCTCATCCGCAACCTATCGGGTGGCAACCAGCAGAAGGTGCTTCTCGCCCGCTGGCTGGCGACATCCCCCCAGCTCCTCATTCTCGATGAACCCACGCGCGGCATCGACATCGGAGCAAAGGCTGAAGTGCAACAGCTCGTTGCACGTCTCGCGGAGGACGGTATGGGCGTTATATTCATCTCGTCCGAGTTGGACGAGGTTCTTCGTGTCTCCCAACGCATCGCGGTACTGCGCGATCATCGCAAAGTGGCCGAAATCGATAACGCTGCCGACGTCGGAGTCTCGTCGCTCGTGGAACTCATCGCCAAGGAGGGCGCCGCATGACCAGGATCTTCAAGCACCGGTTGATCTGGCCGATTGCGGCGCTGGTGGCACTCATCGTGCTCAACTCGATCTCACGTCCGAGCTTTCTCAGCATCACGATCACTCGCGGGCAGCTATACGGCTCGTTGATCGACATCCTGCGCGACAGCGCACCGCTCATGCTCGTCGCTCTTGGCATGGCTCTGGTCATCGCGACTCGCGGAATCGACCTTTCCGTCGGCGCACAGATGGCCATCTCCGGTTCCGTGGCGCTCACGATAATTGCCGACTCGAAAACCCCCAATAGTCTCGGGACCGTGGTCGTCGCGATTCTCGCGGGTGTCGCCATCACTCTCGTCTTTGGGCTCTGGAACGGGTTTCTTGTTGCCGTGGTCGGCATTCAGCCCATCATCGCGACGCTCGTGCTGATGCTCGCCGGTCGCGGAATCGCGCTTCTCATCACCGGCGGATTCATCACCACGATTACGAGCACCCCATACGCCGTGTTGTCGCAGGGTCACGTTCTGGGATTTCCGGTGGCGTTCCTCGTGTCCGCGATCGCGATTGCGATCGTTACTGTGCTGGTTCGTCGAACGGCGCTTGGCGTGCTGACCGAGGCCGTGGGGATCAACCCCAGCGCGAGCAGGCTGGCAGGAGTGCGTTCCCGTGGAATTGTTTGGAGTCTCTATGGACTGAGCGGGCTTCTGGCGGGAATGGCCGGAATCCTGTACAGCTCCAACATCATGGCGGCCGACGCCAACAACGCTGGTATCAATATCGAACTCGACGCGATCCTGGCTGTTGTGCTCGGCGGAACCTCACTGGCCGGGGGCAAGTTCACGCTCGCCGGTACGGTTATCGGCGTCTTCATCATCCAGACCCTGACGTCGACGATCACATTTCTCGGTGTACCGCCTGCCGTCACTCCCGTGTTCAAGGCCGTCGTCGTCATCATCGTGTGCCTGTCACAATCGCAACGGATGCGTGGATGGATCAGCGGCCTTCGACCGCCGAAAAGACTAGTCGTTACTACTCCGAACGAAACCCCGATTGCAACGAACAGGACCACCGCATGAGCCAGACAAACGTTGCAGCGCCGACGCCGACCGCAGGGCCGGCGACAAAACGACCCCCGCGCCTGAGAATCCGCACTTCCTGGGTGCCAGTGCTCGCAGCCGTCGCGATTCTCATCATCATGTTTCTGGCGGCACAGCTCTACTTCGGGCGTTTCCTCACCCCGCGGCTCCTGTCGTCGCTACTGGTCGACAACGCGTACCTCATGGTTCTCGCTGCGGGTATGACTTTTGTCATCCTGAGCGGCGGTATCGACCTCTCGGTTGGTGCGGTCATGGCGTTCACGGGCATGCTGGCCGCCAAGCTCCTGCTCATCGGTGTCCCGGTCGCAGTCGTGATTCCAACCATGCTCGCTGCGGGCGCGGTGTCCGGACTCATCATCGGCATCATGGTGCAGTACTTTGACGTGCAGCCCTTCATCGCATCCCTGGCCGGCATGTTCCTGGCTCGGGGGCTCTGCTTCGTTGTGAGCCTCGAGGCGATTCAGGTTAAGGACCCGACCGTGCTTGGGTTGCAGTCAACGAAGCTGGGCGACTTCGAGTGGTATCTCACGCCGACGGGAATCATCGCCCTCGTGGTGATTGCCATCGCGGCGTGGGTCCTCGGGTACACCCGCTTCGGGCGCACGGTCTATGCCATCGGCGGCAACGTGCACTCGGCTCGCCTCATGGGCCTTCCGGTCGCGCGCTCCAAGGTGCTCGTCTACGTGATCAGTGGAATCTGTGCAGGCATCGCCGGATTGCTCTTCACCTCCTACACGGCAGCGGGGTACAGCCTCAACGGCATCGGCACGGAGTTGGACACGATCGCGGCCGTCGTTATCGGCGGCACGCTGCTCACTGGCGGAAGCGGCTACGCACTTGGCTCATTGATCGGCGTTCTCGTCTACGGCGTGATCAAGGTGTCCATCACGTTCCTTGGCGCCGACTCGTCCTGGACCCGCATCACAATCGGCGTGCTTCTGCTTGCCTTCGTGGTGGTGCAGCGCCTGATCGTACGTCGCGCGAATCGACACTGACCCACAGCCGGTAGTGTTCTTATCGTCGAGAGCGGGCAGGAGACACGAGGCAAGCCAATGAGCGAAGGCCCAGTCGTCGAGGTGAGCGGCGCCCGCGTTCAGTTCGCTGGCGACGTCGCTCTTGACGCGGTCGATTTCCGGTTGTTCGCTGGAGAAGTCCACTCGCTTATGGGCGAAAATGGCGCCGGCAAATCCACGCTCATCCGGGCAATCACGGGCGTCCTACGGCTGGATGCTGGCACCATCCTCATCGACGGCCAGCCAGCCGACCTGACGAGTCCGGCCGCCGCCCAGCGGGCTGGAATTAGTACGGTCTATCAAGAGATTGACCTGCTCCCCAATCTGTCCGTTGCCGAAAACGTCTTGCTCGGCCGCGAGCCAAGGCGTTGGGGTCGAATCGACTGGAAGGGCATGCGCTCGATGGCCGGCGAGGCTCTAGCCCGGCTCGGCGTAGACATCGATCCGGCATCGACGCTCTCGACGCATCGCCTGGCAACCCAACAGCTGGTCGCCATCGCCCGGGCGCTGACGGCCGACGTCAAGGTGCTCGTGCTCGATGAGCCGACCTCGAGTCTTGACCAGGACGAGGTTGCTGAACTGTTCCGCGTCATCCGCTCGCTCAAGGAGCAGGGTGTCGCCATCCTGTTCGTCTCCCACTTCCTCGAGCAGGTCTACGAGATCTGCGATCGAATCACGGTGCTTCGCAATGGGCGTCTCGTCGGGGAGTACATGACCACCGACCTGTTGCGCATCGAACTCGTCCAGAAGATGCTCGGGCGCGAAGTTGTCGATCTCGACCTGTTGGCATCCCGAACCGTGCCCGACGCCATGTCGACGGAGAGCGAACCGATCGTGTCGGCAACAGGCATCAGTCGACGGGGTGTCCTGCCGCCGACTTCGGTCGAGATCTTCGAGGGAGAGTTGCTCGGTCTGGCCGGTCTTCTCGGTTCGGGGCGCACCGAGATCGCTCGACTGCTCAGCGGTGTCGACAGCATCGACGGCGGAGTGCTCAGGGTGGATGGAACAGCGACACACCTGCACAGCCCTCGCGATGCCATGCTGCGGGGAATCGCCTACTCCTCGGAGAATCGCAAGATCGAGGGCATCATCGGGGAACTCACGGTTCGAGAGAACATCACCCTGGCCCTCCAGGCTCAGCGCGGTTGGTTCCGTCGCATGTCGCGAGCGCGCCAGGACGAACTCAGCGCCAGTTGGATCGAGGCGCTCGAAATTCGACCATCCGACCCCGAAAAGCTGGCCGGCCGACTATCCGGTGGCAACCAGCAGAAGGTCATGCTCGCTCGGCTGCTGGCCTTGGCACCACGGCTGCTCGTTCTCGACGAGCCAACCCGCGGAATCGATGTCGGATCGAAGGTCGAGATTCAGAAGCTCGTCACCGACCTGGTGGAATCCGGCATGTCTGTCATCTTCATCTCGGCGGAGCTCGAAGAGGTACTCCGCGTGGCTCACCGCGTTCTCGTGCTGCGTGACCGTCGCGTCATCATCAATGCCGACGCCGACTCGCTGTCTCTCGATTCGCTGCTTGCGGCGGTCACGAAGGCGGACGCGTGACGGCAGAATCTGAGGTCACCGTGGGCGGTGGCGACACACCTAACCGCAAGGCCAACATCTTTGACGTGGCTCGTCTTGCCGGCGTTTCCCACCAGACCGTCTCCCGCGTCATCAACGACTTCCCGAGCGTTCGACCGGCAACTCGCCAGCGCGTCCAGCAGGCGATTACTCAACTGCGCTACAGCCCGTCGCCAGCGGCTCGCGCCCTCGTCACCCGGCGCACTCGGCTCATTGGGCTTATCGCTCCAAGCACGGCCGACTACGGCCCCGCATCCATCGCCCTGCACTTCAGCGACGCGGCTCGCGATGCACGCTACGGGGTCGTCAGCGTCACCTCGGTCGACGCGGGAGTGTCGTCGATTCGTCCACTCGTCGAGTCACTGCTGAACCAGCGCGTTGAAGCCCTGGTGCTGATCGTCACCGACGTCGCGGTGCTGGCGGCCGTTCGCGAACTGGATGCGGGTGTGCCGGTCATCGCGGTCGCTGCAGGACATCGCCATGGCGCGCCCACCACCTCGATCGACCAGTACCGCGGAGCCAGGATCGCGGTGCGTCACTTGGTCGAGCTGGGACACCAGCGAATCGCCCACCTGGCCGGGCCCGCGTCAGCCCCCGACGCGATCGAGCGAATGCGGGGATGGCGTGACGAGTTGGGTGCGTCCGGACTGGCCGCGGGAGAACCGGGCACCGGCGACTGGTCGCCCCACAGCGGATTCCGTTACGCCAGCACGTTGCCCGTCGATTCCCTACCCTCGGCGATCTTCGCTGCAAACGACCAAATGGCCCTCGGCGTGATCTCCGCACTGAAGTCCAGAGGGTTAGCCGTACCTGACGATGTCAGTGTCGTTGGTTTCGATGACATCCCGGAAGCCGCCTACTTCGACCCGCCCCTGACCACCGTGAGCCAGGACTTTGCCTCGCTCGGCGCGCTCACCATGCAGCGCGTTCTCATCGCGATTGAGGAACCGGACGACGACGCCGAGTCCACTCCGATTCCGACTCGGCTGATCGTGCGCGGGTCGACCGTGCGTAGCAGGTCGACCTAGCGCTGCTGCGCCGCGGGAGGGCGAACATCGTCGCTCGCTCTTGCGGCCTGCAACGCAATTGCTTGATGAAGCATCCCGAGCAAGATCAGTGTTGCCGCCGCAGCCAGTAGAGCTAACGCCGCCAAAATCAATCCCGCGGTCATAGTGAGTCGTTCATCTTGTCGTCGACCGCACAAACAACGGGAAACATTCGCTCCTGAGTGATCGGTCGCATTTCACCCCCAGAAGTGAGCGTCGTCCTCACGCCGATATAAGTCAAAGTTGACCCCAAACTGGTATTCGGGATGCGAACATCAACCCCGCAGACGACGAGGAATCAGGTAGCCAAGCCCGGAACTGCTACTACGGTATTGCTTCCGCGTCGAGAGCATCGAGCAGTCGCTGTAGGTCCAGACAGGCGCGGTTGAACTGCGCTGTTCCAATGAGTCCGCCCCATCGTTGTTCGATTTCGGCGACCTGGTTGCCCGCGTCCCGCAGTAGCGCCCGTCCGCGATCGGTGGGAAAGATGAGTTTGGCGCGTCGATCCCGTTCGTCCGGACGCCGTTCGAAATAGCCGAGGCTCACCAAATTGTCGACCATCTCTGAGGTGGCGGCGAGTCCGAGTTGACTCCTGGCTGCGAGTTCGGTCAATCTCATCCCGTGGATCCCAATGTTTCCCAGAATCAGGAGATGGGATTCGCGAAGGTCTGGATAGCCGTTTGCGGCGGCCGGCTCAAACAACTCGATCCGAAACTCCCGAAGGAGTCGCCCTAGCAACTGACCGATCGCGATTCGGTCTTTTGGCAAATCACTTGACGTCACCATATACAGCGAGCATACTTCGGCAACCGAAGCTTTTCAATTCGGCTACCGAAGCATTATTGGAGGGGCGCGCTGTGAATCCGATCGTCGTAACTA
>JADGOT010000289.1 GCA_017882805.1 Glaciihabitans sp.
ACCCCTGACGGCGCAGGCACTCGGCGCTGTTGCCGATGACATCCAAGGTGCGTACGCAAGATGGAGAGATGTCACCGTCGAATTGTCCGCGATAGTCCACGAGCGGCGTGACCCCTCGTAAGGACTCGACAGCGAGCCGAAAAGTGGACACACTTTGGACACACTTTTCCCAAATCGACTACTTTCGCACCAATCCAAAACGAGTGAAAACCCTTGAATTACCGGGCTTTTCGGGCATATTCCAGCATCCGCAAGGGCGTGCAATTAGGTTCGAATCCTGCCGGGGGCACCACAAACGCTCAGAGCGCGCACGGCTCAGTCGAGCGTTACGCAGATACTCCATCTGAGGGCTGTTCTGCTGCATTCGTGTGCGCTCGTGCGCTCGTCGGAGCGGGCGCCGAAACGGCAACTGTAGTGGGCGGCGGCGCCGTCGCGAGGCCAGGAGTCGCGGGCACGGTTGCGGCCGCAGCCGTCGCAAATGTGGCTGGAGTGGGTGTCGTCGCGGTCGGCGTTGCAGGTGCCGGCGTCCACTCCTGGGTGGGCGTTGCTGCGGGCGACTCATCTTCGTAGCGCCACTGTTGCAGATCCGAGGCGAACAGCTTCTTCGCTCGCCCGGGCTTGTTCTGCCAGTCGAGTAGCCGATCGCGATAATCGACGAAGGTCTGCTCGGCTTGGAAGCTAAACGAAGCCGAATTCTTCTTCATGTCGCCCAGCTGGTGTGCCGCCCAATCGGCCGCAGTGTTGGCGCCACTCACGGGCAGCAGACGCACCCGGATGTCTGCCTCGCTCATCAGGCTGTCGACGTGTTGCTTCTCATCTGAGCCGAGTGAACTCCAGATCGACGCCTTACGCCCGACCACGATAAGCGCGATGATTGCCGCGCCCTTGAGCTCGCGATCCTGGTGATCGAGTATCCGTTTCGTCGCGCCGCGACCGATTGCGGCGGCAACGACGCCCGCCACCACGATCGCAACAAATGGCAGGATCGCGCTCAGAAAGATGCGCGAACCGCTCGCCGAATTGAACCACGCCACAATATCGTTCCACCACGCCATAAATCGCACCCTACCCGCGTGATGCGGAACCGCAAGGGCTTGCGAAGAGTGTCATATTGATGAAAGGGATTCAGGATAACTAACGGGTGCTCGGTTCAACTGAAACGGAAGCAGTCGATCGCGTCGTCAATGCTCCAAAATTCGCCCAGTGGCAGCGATTGACGACGGGACGAGAACATGCGCTTCGCGCGGAATCGCTGGCTGCCGGATTCGTCGAAGCACTCGATGTATCCGAGTACTTCGCCCGTGCGGCGGGTGACGCGCCAGAGCCCGTCGTGGAGCTGAACAAGCGCGATGCCGAAGTGGTTAACGTGGTCGCGAGCGGCGGAGACGTGGTCGCGAGGGGCGCCAACGAATGAGTTGGTTGCAACGAAATCCAGGGTGGTCAATTGAGCTCCAAAGGTGCAGCCGGCCCGACTGTTTTAGGACACCTTCAGACTACGAGAAACCGCAGACATTCGAAAGCATGTTCGAATTACAAGTTGGTGCCATCGATTGCGTAGGGCTCGATGGCAGCGATCTCATCGGCCGTCAGTACCGGCTTCGCGAGCGTTCCAAAGTTGTTCTCGAGCTGAGCCACCGACGACGCGCCGATCAGTGCCGAGGTGACCTGTGGCTGGCGCAGAACCCAGGCGAGCGCGAGCTGGGCGAGTGATTGTCCGCGCTCGTTCGCGATGTCGTTGAGTGCGCGAACTCGGGCGAGGTAGTCATCGGTGATGGTCGTGGAGTCGAGCCAACGGCCTTCGGCGACGCGCGAGTCCGGCGGGATCGTGCCGTCCATGTATCGATCCGTCAGCAGACCCTGAGCGAGTGGGGAGAAGACAATGCTGCCAGCGCCAATCCTGTCGAGCACGGGGAACAGGCCGTTCTCGATGTGACGATCGAACATGTTGTAGCGAGGCTGGTGAATCGTCAGTGGGATCTTGTGCTCGGCGAGTGCGGCGGCTGCTGCGAGAGTCTGCTCGGGGTCATAGTTCGAGACGCCGGCGTAGAGCGCCTTACCCGACTGCACCGCAGTCGCCAGTGCTCCCATCGTTTCTTCGATGGGCGTGTTGGGGTCGGGTCGGTGGGAGTAGAAGATGTCGACATAGTCAACCTGCATGCGCTTCAGGCTCTGGTCGAGCGATGACAAGAGGTACTTGCGCGATCCCCACTCGCCGTACGGTCCCGGCCACATGTCGTAGCCGGCCTTGGTCGAGAGGATGAGCTCATCACGGTAGGGCTGGAAGTCTTGGCGGTAGATGACGCCGAAGTTTGATTCGGCGGATCCCGCGGGCGGTCCATAGTTGTTGGCCAGGTCGAAGTGGTTGATGCCGAGATCAAACGCGCGGCGGAGGATTGCGCGCTGGTTGTCCAGCGGCCGATCGGTGCCGAAGTTGTTCCACAGCCCGAGTGAGACGCCGGGCAGCTGCAGGCCGCTCTTGCCTACTCTCTTGTACTCAATCGTGTCGTAGCGGTTTTCGGCGGCGTTGTAAGGCATGCCTCAAGCGTAGAGGGACGTGCTGTCGTCAGAGGTACCAGTCCTTCGCACGTCGACTCGTCTCCGGGTTGTCCCCAGTCGGGAAGTACGAACTTTTCTGGTGATCGCGTCGCCTCAGAGTGGATGTCGACGGAGCCGAGTCGGCGATCCCGGCACGAGTGTCGGCTCGGCTTCGTCAGTCCGTGTTCGAGCGCACAGAAACCTGGCCGCGTTCCCACATCTTTACCGCAGCAATTCGAGGATTGGACTTCTCATCGTCGCCAAGACCGAGCGCACCGTAGAGACGCGCGAGCATTGTCTCGACGGCGCGCACGGTCGTCCCCCGGTGCTCCGCCAGAGCTTTCGTGGATGCGCCGCTCGCAAGCATCCTGAGGACCTCGGCCTGCGCTGACGTGATAATCCGGGTCTCCGAGTCCGGTACTGCGGGTGGCGCGGGCAGACCCGCGATCGAGCGCTCAACAGCGACCTCAAGCATTTCGATACCGCGCAGGTGAGACTTGACCAGGTAAACCGCGCCCGTCGGAATCCCGCCGCCATCCTCAACGGCCAGCTCCGGCGACATGTGAGAGGTGAGCACGACCAATCCGATCCAGGGGAATTTTTGCTCCACCCGGCGAAGCAGCTCGGCGCCTGACGCCTTCGCCTCAAAATTCAGATCGGTGACAAGCGCGTGAGGGTCCCACGATGACACGATTGCCCACGCCTCCAATGCCGTGGAAGCGACCCTGACCTCGAAGCTGGCACTGCGCAGGCCGTCCGCGACAAGCGATGCGGTAAACGCGTCATCGTCCGCTACGACCACGCGTCGGGCTCTGTGTTCGGGTGCCGTCGGTTCAGTCATCGGCGTCAACCTCGTTTCCAAGCGCGTCGGCCACGGACCCCATCAAGGTTGCCGTCGTGAACGGCTTCGACAGGAAATGGCTGACACCCGCCAGGGTGGCACGCGCGACACCGCCGTTCGCGTTCAGCCCGCTCATCGCAATGATCGGAAGGTTCGGATGCAGCTTGGCCAACTCCGCGGCGAGAGCTGCACCATCCATCACCGGCATCATCATGTCGGTGAGCACGAGATCCACGGCGGGGTCAGCTTCGGCGAGCACAACGAGCGCATCGACCCCGTTTCTCGCGCCGAGAGTGGCGTACCCGCAGGATTCGAGGGTCTGGCGTGTCAGCTGGCGGATGGCTTC
>JADGOT010000038.1 GCA_017882805.1 Glaciihabitans sp.
GATGCGGCTGGCTGCCGACCCCGGCTACCGGCAGCGCGCGCGGATTCCCGACTCGATCGAGTTCGTCGACCCGCAGTGGCTGACCTCACGTCGTCCGACCTGACGACCAGCGGTTCGGGCCGGGCGCGTCACTTCTGGACCGGTGCTCCGCCGGTATCCGTTCCGGTGTTCGGCTTGGCGGCGTCCGGGGCGTACCACGACGCGGGGATCAAGGACGCCCCACGGGTCTTGTCGAGGGCCAGTGCAGCGAGACCCTTCAATGCCGCGGTCAGGGCGACCGGCAGCGCGACGGCGACAGCGCCCTGCCAGTGCGCGTGAACGACGCTATTGGTAGCACCGCTCGCGCCAGGGAACGTCTACCCGACTGAACGGATCATCTGGAGCGATAACGCGCACGACCGCACACCGTCGTTGACGCGCCAGATCGACGGCTACGGCTTTCGTTCAGCCTGCCGCTTGGCGATGGTCGCCGGCAGGACATAGAGCATCTCGATCATCGTTGCGACCAGTCGCCCCACCTCCGCAGCCTCGTCGACTGAAACATCGCCGAACAGATCAGGATGTGCTCCGGCGTTGCCGTAAAGACGGACGTGGTCAGCCCATGGCCCGAGTGAGGCCATCGGCCCGCCGTCGACGATCATCTGCTTGATCTTTTCTTTCAGGTCGGGTCGTGCTTGCGCAGCCGCCGAGCCGCGGTCGTTGACCATGTACGTGATGGCTGTACGGAACATCGCTACGGCACCGTTAGGGGCCGCAGCGCTGAGGGCGCGCGTACCCTCGGCGTAGGCCTCTGCGACGGCCGTCGACACCTCCGGTCCGAGCGTGCCGGAGCCAGGTGTTGGCCACCAGTGAATGCCGTGCCAGGTGATCCTTCCGCTGTTACCGCCTCGGATGCCGCCCGTGCGCTCTTCCTCGACGACGACGATGCCCTGCCGGCAATAGCTGCATTCCAGGACGACCACGCGCTCGATCGGCACCCGTTCGTTACCGGTACGACCGGACACCATCAGAGTCGGGTGGTAGGTGACGTCACCATAGCTTCGCAGCTCGAAGTTGCTCGGTCGGCCACACCGCGGGCACGGCCCGCTCGGGTCGGAGCTGTCCGGCAACGAATCCGGGTTCCGCGGGGGATCCGTGGGATCCTCCGTGCGCATTCCGATCCTTCTGCTGGCCATACTCGGAGCATGCCGGACAACGGGCCTCCCGGCCAGCGGCCCCGAACGGCGAGTGAAGCCCGAGCCGCGTGAAGCGCTGTCGGTTACTCGCAGTCCTACTGATTCATCTGCACGGATCGGCAGCCGGCTCAGGCCCGCGCATATCGGTTATCTGAAGCGATCGACGTGAAGAGTCCGGATGCTGGGCGCCTCAGCGTTGTACACGTGTCCTCGACGGCGGCTCCAACGAGAGGTCGCACAAGCAAGAGCCTGCAGCGAAAGGGGATTCGCGGTCCTCACGTCGTGGACACCGCTTCAGATAACGTGTCCAGGACGGTGTGACACGTCGCTGTGGTGGACATCGAAGACACCCTTCTGAGCGCGACCGATCGACGGGTACGCGCGCGCAGGTCCGGTCGAGCTGTTCAGGGCAGTCGGACAGGGTCGTGGACGGAATTTGGCCGGATCGAGCCGGTTGCGCCGGAGAGGCGTTCGAGCAACGTTCGCATCGGACGCGCGCGTGTTGGGCCCGGGCAATGGATACCGTGGTCTGGTTGGCGCTCGAGCGGCTGACCACGCGCAACGAGTGCTCAGTGTCGGTGACCATATGAAGGAGCATCTGTGACCGGTCCGAATGACGGGTTCGCGCATCATTCGCTCGAGGTCCTGGAGTTCCGGCCGGCCACCCAAATCCAAGTCGACCTTGCGAATTTTGGCGGGCGCAGCGCCACTCTTCTTCGTTACTTGGAGCGTCGTCTCGAGGTCTTCGGGAAACTCGACCAGGCTTCCGGTCGGTTGCTTGCGCACCGCGATGCGTACTGCTTCGGCGTTGCGACGCACTGAGACGTCACTAGTTGCCTTGGTTGCGTCGCCGTCCATCAGCGCGAGGAACCGGATACCGAAGCTGCCGCAGAGTGCGATGTAGTCGGGGAGGTTGTCGCGACTACCGCAGTCGAGGACTCCGATGTTTCGGCCGTCCAGATCCAGACTCAGTCGTTCAGCTAGGGCGCGGACGCATTGAACGTCGGTGTAGCCCTCGCACAAGATCAGCCGCGCAGCGAACGGAAGTCCGCCATTTCCCTTCTCGATGAGCTTTCTCGAGATCTTGGCGAACAGGGCAGGGTCGACTGTCCGGCACTGAGTTGCCGAGTGAGCGTCACGTTCTAGTCGCACGACCCGGAGCTGAGTCTGGTCGATCTCGTAGGGCACCAGGTGCTGGGAGTGAGTGATCACGACGAATTGGGCGCCACTCGCCGCCAGATGCTGAGTGACGCACTTTTGCATGGTCGGGTGGAGGGCGACGCCTGGCTCATCGAGGACAACAACAGAGGCATCCGATACGTCGAACGCTGCAGCGAGGATCAGTGCTTCCCACGCTCCCGCTCCAGCGAACTCGATCGGTACTTGGCTGATCGCCGCGCGGGACTCGGGCTCGACAGTGTCGATGCTGACGAGCACACGCGGCAGGACATCGGTGCGTCCGTCGAGGGAGTCGTCGGATGAATCGGTGGCAACCACGTCAAGCTGACGACCGCCGCTGAACTCCCAGACCGTCGACCTACACCCTCGTAACGCGGTCGCTCGGTGGCTTCAGCGTTCTTCAGCAGGAAGAGCGCCCTGGGAAGGTTCTCGGCAGGGCCGTGCAGATCGTCCACCCGGTAGGACTTGCTCGCGGTTTCGCCCGGTCGGAGACGAGCGTCGTCGATCTGAATGACCGACTCTCGCAGGATGGTCGCCATGACCACCGCGAGGCCGTACTGATGGTTGTGTTCGCCCTGGCCCAGCGGATCCACTCCGATGAGTTCCGTGAGTCGCCTCGCGTTCTGTGTTGAGGGGCGACCAAGATCTATGGCGCATGAGGCGGTTCGCCGCGCCTTGGGCAGCACGCGCGTGAACGCGAAGACCCCGGACGGGGCGGCTGGAACCCCGGAGGTGTTGGGGGCCTTACCCAATAGACGGTGGGCGATCGTCTCGCCCGTGGTTGCGGTTCCAAGGTCGTCGAGCGCGACAATCGCGTCGGCAAGGTGACCAGGGCCAAGCATCCATCGAAAGTCTTTCCGCTGCCGACGCGACGCGGTGGCCGTGAAGTCAACACTGACTGTCCATTGACCGTCGCGCAACGCATTGTGGGAAACGACGATCGAGCCACGAAACAGCGGCGAGAGCTTATCGACCGTCATCTGCCGGCTCACCCAGGCCTCGATCTTGGAGCTGTCGGCCCCACTGGTCTGACCGAGGAGCTGGTACTCGGTCGCCGCGCGCACGAAAGTGACGAGCAGGTCGCGCTCATGATCGGAAGTGAGCTCGAACCCAAGTCGAACCTCGAGGCCCTCCGCGGGCAAGTCAGCGCGCCGGCCGGCCAGGTAGGTCGCGAGGACATTGGCGTGCTCGTTGGTCGAGCGATGGGAGTTCTCGACCGCGCAGCGCACGAGTTCGAGGACACGCCCTAGGTTCGACTTCCCGGCGCCGTTCGGTCCGACCACGACAGTGATGCGCTCTGAGAGGTCCAGGCTGAAGTCGGCAAATGACAACAACCCGCGTGCGGAAACGCCAGTCAGTCGCATAGTGGTGCCCACCCTCTGTCGCGTGTGCCCGCATCGTCGCACGGAGATACGTCAGATCTGAGCGATGCCTGCACGCCTCAATCTCAGGTTGAGAGACACGCCGTCACGACACGCCAGTAGGTGTCGGACCTCAGTGTGACGATCTACTTGCCGAACAACTGTTCGGAGAGCTACCCCTAATCGTTACTAGGAGGACTGATGATTTATGTGACTGGCCGCCGCTTATCGGCGGGTGGATCACTTCCGTCGCACATCACGGACTTGTCGTGGTCGGAGGTCGGGACAGGACTTACCGGCCTTTGGGCAAGGGCAACGATGGTCGATTGGATCGACAACAAGAAGGGTGAGGCGAAGGTCAAGAACGCTTTTGGCATTGATGTCCGCGTCCACACCGTTCACCCGAGCGTCGGGAGTGCGTACGTCCAGACGAGTCCGGACAACACGACGACCGACAACCTGCTGAGCCTGCCGCCCTGCTGAGGTAGCCAGCACTAGCAAGATCAGAAACCCGCTCGCTCCGATGTGTGGCTGACACTTCGGATCGGCGGGTTTCTGTATGCAGTGTGCCGTACGAGACCTAAACGTGTCTGTAGGCGAGCCTCCGTGCCGTGAAGATCACCACAGCCACGCTGCACACGGCATCTTTCGAGAACTAGCCGTTCGCCACGGTGACGATGACCAGCACGATGGTTGCGATCAGTAGGCCAACTGTAGCGAAGACCAATGCCCAAGTTCGCGCGCGCGAGAGTCTTGCCCTGATCCTCTGCCGACTGGATGCCGACGAGCGCGAGAGCCACGTCTAAGGAACATGCGCGGGTCGGTCCCGTCGGCCAAGTCGGGCTGTGGCCGACCCGTATGTACCTGACGGATTGATCTGTACGTGCCGGCGGTTCAATGCGAACTGCGCAGAACGACGGTGATGGCGTGCCAGCGACTAGGACTCCGGCAGGGTGAGCAAGATCAGAACGTGGCGATCGCGAGCGCCGACTATGCGCGGGCCGATACGTCCGCTGCTCGACCGCTGCCTGGCGTTATGAGCGGGTGCGAAGCGCTACCTCCCGCACCCGCGAAGCTGCCCCAACTTCGCCGCGAGCGGGACGACCGCAATCAGTGCTGACCAGCAACCATGCCGACGCCGCAAGGAATATGTGCCGCTGGTGATTCGCTCCGCAAGATTATGGCCGTACTTCCGCGGGCTCCGTGTAGCGGTCTACCGAATCTTCGGTACGCCTGCCGGCTTGTTCATCTTGGGGGAGCCCACCGCTCGTCGGGATCCTTCCACACGATGATCTGCTTACCCTGGGCGACCGATTCGGCGGCCGCAGCGACGGCCTCGGAGTAAGTCGCGAGCGCCTGCGCGACGACGTCTGGGCTCGAGGTGTCGATGATGCCGGTGATCGTGCCGGAGTTCAGGTCGGTCACCAACTCAATCCTGGTGGATGTGAGGACACCGTCATCGGTCTTCTTTCGGTGTGCAAGTAGGTACTTGATGCCGTCCCAGACCGCGCTGGTTGCCAACCCCGGGCCGCAGCTAGCCACGAAGGCGAGTCCCATCTCAAGGATGACCCGGGCATCGTCAATGGCTGAGAATTGGTAGAGCCGTGCCCCTTTGACCGGTGCCAGCCGGCTGATGATCCCGCTCGCGTCACCAATGCTTTGATCGTCGAACCAGCCCGCATCAGCAAGCAGCGTCAGCTCATCGGCGTCCGGGTTCAGTCCGGCCGCGCGGCCGATGGATTCACTCGTGGAGAACGACATCCCACCGACCAAACCTACTGCTTCCCAGTCTGCCTGGACAACCATGCCCGTTAGCCGCACCGCTCGCTCGCCATCGTCCAGCGTCACTAGTTTCGCTTCCAAGTCTCTGGTGCGGATCGGTTTGGTCAAGTCATGGTTACCGTTCATCGGGAGCTTCCCCGAGTTCAGTGCATCAACAATTTGGGTGAGCGCGCTATCGGCGAGTGCCCACCCGCCGTACTTCTCGACTCGGTGGGACGTCGCCACAAGCCATTCGAAAGGAACCCACTGCTCATCCATGAGCCGGAGATTACAGACCCAACTCAATCTGCGCGGCTGGCTACTCGCGAGGAGGAACTCGACGATCTACAGGTCACGAGTGGCTCGCACACGCTGCTTCCGCGCTACCGTTCGGTCATGACGAGGCCGGGCGATCTCGCACGCGAACTTGGTATCGACCCGAAGCGACTCCGAAGTTGGCTTCGCGATACCTACCCGCGATTTGAGCCTGGCGCGCGGTGGGAACTATCCCCGGACCAGGTCGACGCAGCACGGAAGCACTGGGCCACAGGAACGTCGATACCATTGCCCCGCGCACCGAGATCCGGCAGATTCCGCGCGACCAGTGACGAGGCCTACGTCCTCGATTTGCTCGATGCCATCATCGGAGCTAAGTCACAACGCCAGCACACCTTCGATTGGTTACTCGGGGATCAGGGTCGTAGCTCAAATCGAGCAAGGCTGCCGGTGGATGCCTACTGGCCCGAGCAGCAGCTAGTGGCCGAGTACCGAGAACGCCAACACAGCGAGTCGACGCCGTTCTTCGACAAACCGACTGTGATGACCGTGAGTGGCGTGGATCGGGGCGAGCAGCGCCGTCGCTACGACGCTAGGCGGGGCGAAGTAATCCCGGCGCATGGGCTCTCACTTCTTGTGGTCAATGCAGATCAGTTGGCCTGCGACGCTCGTGGTCGGCTGAGACGCGCACGCGGGGAAGACCAAAGAACCCTGGGAACGCTGCTCCGCGAGTTGAACATCACGGTGTCGTAGATCGTGACCGATCGTAGAAGCCTGGCGCTAGAGCTACATATCGATCTATATCGTGTCGAGCACTGTTCGGCGTGCAGCGCCCAGATCGACGGCTCGGTGCGCGGTTCAACGCGCCGCGACAGCGGCATGATCGCACTGGCCGCGACAGCGGCATGGTCGCGTGGCCGCGACAGCGGCATGAGCGATCGTCGAGCGGGGACTCATCTGCTTGGA
>JADGOT010000039.1 GCA_017882805.1 Glaciihabitans sp.
GAATCCTTCGAGCGTGCCGTCAACGAGCGATATCTGGGGCTGGTATTCGAGGAAGAACTCGTCGCGTTCCAGCGACCCGCGGAAGGCGTTGGTCATTGCGATGCGATCGATGAGCCGCGACCGCATATGCGATTCGAAGACTGTGTATCGGTCCTTGCCCAATGCCTTCGCTTCATACATCGCGGTGTCTGCTTCGCTCAGCAGCTGCTCAGTTGTTGTTTCGCCTTCGGCGAAGGCGATGCCAACACTGACAGTCAGGCAGGTTTGCTGGCCGCCCCCCGCAGCTGGTTGACGCAACACCGAGACCATCCGTTCCGCCAGTGCGATAGCGACGTCGGGGGTGCTGATGTTGTCAAACAAGACAGCGAATTCATCGCCTCCGAGCCTGGCGACGGTGTCGCCCCCGCGAACGATCGAAGCGAGCCGTTTCGCGGCGACCACGAGCAGTTCGTCTCCCGCCTGGTGGCCGAGGCTGTCGTTGACAGCCTTGAACCCGTCCAGGTCACAAAAACACAACGCGACGATGCCGCCGGACCGTGGCAAGGCTGCGAGCGCGTGCTCCACGCGGTCGTGCAGGAGTGCGCGATTGGGCAGTCCCGTCAGACCGTCATGAAAGGCCTGATGCCTTAGGTCTTCTTGCAGGACGAGTTGAGTATCCAGAGCGTGTTGCAGCGACTCCCCCCTTTCTGCCAACAGAATTGTCTGCCTGCGGGTGCGGTCAAACAACCACGAAATCCGCACGACGATCAGCGCGAACAAGGCGATAGACGTTCCGGCCAGCACCGGAATATCGACTACCATCCCGGCGGCACTGCCGACAAGCAGGATCACCGGTGAAACGAAGCCGGCGCTTGCGACCAGCGGCATCCAGCGCCGGTCGACTGCCGGACGATCCGTAGCCGCGACCAGGGCCTGGGCCATCGATGGGTGCAACGCCGCGGCCGCGATCAGGACGTAGTTGATGAGGTAGGTGGCGTCGACGGGGTTCCCGACGGCGTAGGTGCCCTGCAGGACAAGGACGTCGTAGACGAAATCGCCGATCAGCATGACCGTGATCGCGGCGATGATGAGCTTGTCTGCTGGCCGCCGCGCGATCCCGGACAGCAGCGCGCCGACGACGATGAAGACGACCCCCAGATCCATCACTGGGTAGGCCATCGTGACGAGTTTCCCGAACCAGTCGATGGTCGAATCATTGGCATAGGAGTGCATAAGGAACTGCCACGACAGCGCCAGCGCTCCGATGCACACGATCGCTGCATCGGCTCGCGCCTCCCGCGAGTCACGCGCCCCCCGGGAGCGGCTGATCCGAAACACTCCCGCGAACAGGAACGGGTAGCCCAACAAGTACAACGCGTCTGCTACGGACGGAAACGGCGCCGATCGATGCAAAACGAGGTCGTAGATGTCCAGCACCCCGTCGCCGAATACAAAACACGCGTTCGCCGCACCCAGCAGGTACCAACCCACCCGCTCGGCCGGCCGATGCAGGCGCACGCCCAGCCACACGCAAATCGTTGATGAGATCCCCACCACCGAATATGTCAAATCCTTGGCGGCATCACCGGGCATCGCGAAATAGGCGACGACGACGCACAGCCCTGCGACGACGACGACCTTCCACATTGAGACCTTCAACGGACGCAGCCAAAGCTTTCAGTCGTCTCACGGGTTCGCGGCCCCAACAGGCACGCGATCGGTCCCCTCCCTCTCGGCCAGCCGACCTCTTATCTGAGGAAACACCCGAGAAACGACCGGCCGATGGCGGCGTAGCGGGTGGACCTCAGCGGTGCTCCGGCGCCTCGCCGGCCGCGATAAGCCGTTCGGGCTCGCACGCGAGCCGGTACCCGCGTTTGACACCCGATGTTGGCCATCAAGCTGCAGACCGCAGACCCGCGCTAGTGATGCGGGGAGAATGCGCTCGTGTCGATCGGAGGTGCCTGGGTTTCGTCGACGGCCGTGGGGCGACTGGTTTCGGTAGTGCGCCGCGATTTCATTTGGTACATGTCGTGATCGGCGAGCGTGAGAACGATTGCAGGATCGGCGCCCGGTTCGAGAACGGCCATGCCGATCGACATTCCAACGGTGGCGACAACTGGGCCGGGCAGGATCATCGGCTGATCGGTTGCCCGCAAGATCCGGCGCGCGAGCTTTTCAAAATCGGAGTTGGCGTCGGGTGGGGCGACGATGACGAACTCGTCGCCGCCGAGTCGGGCGACGAAGTCTTCACCGCGAACCGTTCGCTTCAAACGGCGTGCGACCTGCACCAGCACTGCGTCCCCGATGTCATGGCCGTGAGTGTCGTTGACTGCCTTGAAACCGTTGAGGTCGCAAAACACCACCGAAGCACCGCTGCCCGCCATCCGTGCTAGGTGGTCGCGAAGCCCCGACCGGTTGGGCAATCCGGTCAGTTCGTCGGTGACTGCGCGTTCGCGCAACACGTCCGAATCCTTGCGCGCCGCGGTGACGTCGACACCGATGCAAGCGACGATTGCTGGAGATCCCGATGTCCGCGATAGAGACCAGGCGACGGCACGGCGGCCGCCTTTCGCGCGGTCGCGAAGCTCGTGTTCGGAGCTGCATGAAACTCCGGTCCGCGACACGGCGCGCAACTCGCGGCGGAAGTCTGCCACTTCGCGCTGCACCACGACCTCAACCGCGTCGCGACCGATCAGCTCGACGTCTACCAGCCCAACTGCCACGCACATCGCACGATTCGCCGCGACGATCAAGTTGGACTCATCCGCCAGCATCATCAGCGCATCAGTCAGTGACCACAGCTGCACGCCGACGGTCGCCGGGCCCCGCGGGTCGTCGATTTGCAGGCTGTCCGCCCGCCCTACCTCCGCCACGCTCCACCTCAGATTCCGGTGCCGTCCCATCGGCAACCGGCGCACACCATGGAGCACTTTCGAGCACCAGACGGCTAGTTTGCGGCGCGAGCGGTCGCTGTGCCCGCTAGATCCGCACCGAACTCACACGCAAGGGCTCTAGCGAAGAAAGCGGGTACGGCCTCAGGTTCCAACGGACGGGCGAAGTAGTATCCCTGTCCCAGAGCGCAGGAAAGGTTCCGCAGGCTGTCCCATTGTTGCCTGGTTTCGATGCCTTCGGCGACGGTTTGCATCTGAAGTGTTCGAGCGAGCTCGACCACGGTGCGCACAATCGCGGACCCTTCGGCGGACGCCTCGATCGTGTCGATGAAGGCCTTGTCGATCTTGAGCTGATCCGCCGGGAAGTGCTGGAGGGAAGCGAGAGACGAATAGCCCGTCCCGAAGTCATCGATCGCGAGCCGCACACCTAGCGCCTTGAGGGGACCGAGAAGCTGAACTGCGCGTTGCGGATCCCTCATCAGAACCGACTCGGTCACCTCGAGCGTTAAGGCGTGTGCTGGGAGTGAGGTCTCTGCGAGCACCGAGGCGACGACATCGGCGAACACCGGATCATCGAGCTGTCGGGCTGAGACGTTCACGCTGATTCTTAAGCTGGGTAGCGATTTCGCCCGCCACGCCGCGGCGGTGCGGCATGCCTCGCGAAGCACCCATTCGCCGATTTCTACGATCACACCGTTGCGTTCGGCAAGTGGGATGAACACGTTGGGTTGTATGAGTCCACGGGTGGGGTGGTCCCAGCGCACCAACGCTTCAACCGCGACGGCCACTCCGGTGGCGAGATCCATGATGGGTTGGTAGCGCAAACGCAGCTCGCCGCGGACGACGGCGTGGTTGAGGTCGTTCCCGAGTTCCAGCGCGTCGACCGTCGCGGTGTGCATGCTCGGCTCGTAGACGACCGCCGTGCGTCCGCTGCTCCGTTTCGCGCGGTACATCGCGACGTCCGCGTTGCGCAGGAGGTCGTCAGCCGTACCCGTAGACGTGCTGCTCGACGCGATTCCTATGCTCGCGAACACGAAGACCTCGCGACCGACCAACCACAGGGGCTCAAGGAGCGCGTTCGCAAGCCGCTCCGCGACACACTGGCCGGCCTCGTTGCCAGCGGTCCTCTCTAGCAGGATTGCAAACTCGTCGCCTCCGAGCCGTGCTGCTGTGTCGTCAGCGCGCAACGCTTCGCGGATCCGATCGGCGAACCAGGACAGCAACTTGTCGCCCGCGGCGTGCCCGAGGCTGTCGTTCACGTCCTTGAACCGGTCGAGGTCGATGAACAAGACCGTGACGTCGGTACCCAGTCGTGATGCGGTCAGTAGAGCGTGGTTGAGACGATCGAGAAACAGTGCGCGATTTGGAAGGCCGGTCAACGAGTCACGGTACGCGTCGCGCATGGCCTCGACCGTGTGGGCGTCGGTGAGCGCCACGCTCGCTTGCTCGGCGAACGCAGCCAGCGTGTCGAGGCGCTCGGCGACGTCCGTAGCGTCGCAAGCCGCGACCGTCACGAGGCTTCCGGTCGTGTTTCCTTCGATGTGTACGGGCGCTGCCAGTGCCGTCCATCGCACCTCGCCAGCCTCGTCACTCAGCCGAGTCACGGGCCCATCGATTCCAACCGAATCGATGGCGGCTGCCATGACAATCGAACGGTAGCTGACCGCATCCTCGGTCGGACCACCTGACGAGACGATTCGATATTCGCCGTCCGCCGGCTCGACAATCACGAGCGCGACGAAGGCACAATCTAGAAGTTGCGAAGCGCCGGCCGTGACTGCGTCGAGCACAGTTTGCGATGGGATGCGGTGTGAGATCGCCCGCTGAATGGTCA
>JADGOT010000040.1 GCA_017882805.1 Glaciihabitans sp.
CGGCTCAGCCGAGGCCTACCTGAAGCCGGCCGTGATCGAGAAGGACGTCGCAGCCGACCTCTCCCCCTTGGAACAGCAGACCATCATCGCCGACCAACTCCCCATCTCCCTCGGCGCGGTATCCGAAGTCTCCGGAACCCCTGCCTGGAAGACAATAAGGACCTACTCGGTGATCGGCACGCAGGACCTGGTTCTGCCCGAGGCGACCCAGCTGCAAGAAGCTCATCGAGCGCACGCCACGATCACGCTTGTCAACGGATCGCACCTGTCGCTGATCTCCAAATGGCGTCAAGTGGCCCAAGCAATCGAGGCTGCCGCGCGCTAACCCACAGGGAGCGGGTCACCCTGCAAGCACGAGTGACCCGCTCACGCTCCCGCACCCCGTGCTGCGGAGCAACCCATTGGCTCAATCCATCCACGTACGTCGACCATTAGGAGCATTACCATGACATCCGACCCCACTAACCCCGAATATGCCAAAGCACTCGATGAAGCTGAGCGGATGCTCGGATTCCGCCTCGAGCGCTTCCTCGGAACTGCAGATACCGAACCATCCAATGCGGCTGACTTCAAACGAATCGCGACCATTCAAGCGTTCGGTGCCGCCTGGCCGCGCACCGAGTACCTCGATACCCGCACCCGCGCTCTCGTATCCGTTACGATCGCTGCCACACTCGGTGTAATAGAACCACTGCGTGGACAACTGCGCATCGCTCTGAACAACGGCGTGAAGAAAGAAGAAATTGTCGAAGCTTTCATTCAGATCGCTGCCTACGCGGGAGCTGCGCGAGCATTCGAAGGCTACGGTGTTGCCGCTGAAGTCTTCGCCGAATAGCAACTAGCACCCGGGTGTTTAGAGCCAAATACTCAAACCCTCGCAAAGGGCGATTTGACTGCAATTGAGGAGCATCATTGTGATCGGAGCGCATCGTACGTGGTCGAAAAGTGGTCAAAGCATAGGGCCAGTGAAGCGAGATCTTCACCGTGGTGGTCACGTAATATGGCTCTGACCAGCATTTTGTAGTGGGGCGGGACTCGAACCCGCGACAACACGATTATGAGCCGTGTGCTAGATCCGGAGCCGCAGAACTCCAACCCAGTCCCGGAAAACCGTGAAAACTTAGGTCAGGATGATCGGATACCACCCTCTCTGATCACCGAAACTTGATCGGGTTGCGTCCAAAATGTGTCCACTGGTCCTCCGTCAGTTGCGCTCCGGCAGTTCCAGATCTAGGTGTCTTGAGCCAACTCATCGCCTATCGATCCCGGTGTCGGGGGCCATTTGCGCCATCGACCATTCCATTGGGTGGTGGCTAGCCAGAGAAATCAACTCGGGCGCACGCAGGTCGCGGAGATGCTCAACATCGCCGTCGACGACAATAGCTTGCCCGTCGCTCAAGGTCCGATACTCCACCTTGTGCATGGCAAAGTAGTCGACGACCCTCTCGATCGCGAAGGTTTGGGAATTCCGTGAGCGAAAATGCGGTGCGATGCGATACGGCACCAGCCCCAGGCCCGTCCAAATCACCGGGGTCTTGTATTTACTTGGAACCTCATAGGGATTATCCACAAGATCAATGCCATGCAGGGTCGGCCCTGCCACAACTGCGCCGGCACTGCAACCGCCGTAGACAATTTCCGTTTCACGGAGAAGGGCTGCGAGGATCACGTCTAGTCCGCTGTACCGCATCGCACGCCGCAGCACGAAGGCGTTCCCGCTCATCGCCCAGATGACCCCGAATCGCTGTATTTCATCGTCGAGGCTCTTAGTGCGATCGAAATACCGACGCAGGTCCAGCTCTTCGCAAACAAGGCCGATCGCGCTCAATTGATCGATCTCACGGGCCAAAGCCTCGCCCCGCTGTTTCTCGGTTGTCCCGTCACGTGCATTGGCGATGACAGCAACTCGCCGATTACTACCTACTAGTGCGGAGAAGTTGAGTGGGACTCCATCGGGATTGTGAGACGCGAGATAGAGCTTCACGTGATCTCCTTCCTAACGAATATGTAGCCTCGCAGAGTGGTGGGGTGTTCCTTCGTGGCTAAGCCCGTTTGCCCCGAGTTCTCGTGGGCAAGGCTGGGCCAAACGTGAAAGCGTACGGCGCTCACTCAGCCCCGGGACAACCGCTCGGCAGCAAGCGACTGACGAATCTCGTCGGACTGCTCGCCTAGTTGAGGCGGCGCAACCATCGTGGTCCGAGTGACGCCGTCGAAGGTGTGCGGCGGTCTGATGGAACGCACACGTCCTTCAACTGGGTGTTCGGCCACGACCTCGAGCCCAAGGTGAAGGAACTGCTCGTCGGTTGTCACCTCGGCGAGATCAAGGACGGGCGCGCACGGAACATCCCGACTCCCCAGTTCGGCCAACCAATAATCGCGAGTATTCGTCGCGAAGACCGCCCGGAATTCTTCCAGAAGCTGCTCATAGTTCTTGAGACGATCGGTGAATTGAAGGAAGCGTTCGTCCGTCGCCAGTCGCTGCAGACCGGTCGCCTCGAGTATGGCGAGCCAGAACTTGACCGGCGACGAAAGGTGTACAGCGAGAACTTTTCCGTCGGAACACACCAATGCATAGCTCTGCGAGCTCGCGGCGCGACCATAGGGTCCAGGAGGCGTGCCGTAGGCGAAGTAGGAGCCGAATGGCTCGATAAGGAAGTGCACCATCGACTCGAACATCGACAACTCGACGAGGTGTCCGCGGCCATCCTGCTCGCGCTGGTACAGCGCCGCGAGAATCCCCTGGGCTGCGTAGAGACCGGTAATGGCATCTGCCGCCGCAGGGCCTGCAATCCGCGGGTGATTCGGGTCGAGGGTGGTGCTCAGCATGCCACTCAGCGACTGAGCAACTGTGTCGTAGGACGGCCGATTCGCGTAAGGCCCGGTCTTACCAAGGCCCGAGATGCCGCAATACACGAGTCGCGGATTCAGGTCCATGAGCGTCTGCGCGTCGATGCCCATCCGTACCGCCGCGTCCGAGCGAAAGTTGTGCACGAAGACGTCGGCCGAGCGCACGAGGTCGTAGAGAATCTCACGATCGGCGGGCTCATGGTTGTCGATGGTGATGCTCCGCTTGTTGCGATTGACCGAGCGATACGTCGACGCATACGAGGTCCCATCGTGGTGCCGGAACGGGTCACCCCCGTCCGGGCGCTCAACCTTGATTACTTCTGCACCCATGTCGGCCAGGAGCATCGAAGCGAACGGACCCGTAATAAAGGTGCCCTGCTCAACGACGCGAATCCCGGCGAGCGGGCCCACATATTCCGACATCTTTGTCTCCATTCATGCGCATAGCGAAACTTCATTCGCTAAGAGTATTGTGGTGAATTAGGCACAGGCAGTCAAGGCGGACGCCTGCATAGAAACGGAGTGCCACGATGCGTCGTCCGATGGAGTCAGCGATAACCAGGACCGAGTCCGACCGAATCACGGTCCGGGGGTTCGATCTCGCCCACGAACTGATCGGAAAAACGACGGCCACTGAGTATTTCTACGTGCTCCTGACCGGTCAGCGCCCAACATTGCTTCAAGTAGCGATCATGGACGCTTGCATCGTCGCCGTCGCCGAGCACGGGTTCGTACCGTCAGTCCAGGTAGCCCGGATGACTTACGCGTCCGCGCCGGAATCGCTGCAGGGCGCGGTCTCGGCGGGTTTGCTCGGATGCGGTAGCGTAATTCTCGGGAGTAGCGAGTCGACGGGAGACCTGCTTGTCGATGTCGTAGCTGACACCAAAAATGGCAAGTCCCTGGCTGACGCTGCACACGACCGCGTACAGGCGCTTAAAGATGCCGGCGCTGCCGTCCCCGGTGTCGGGCACCCACTGCACCGGGTCGAGGATCCTCGCGCAACCGCGCTGCTCAACCTCGCTGCGACGCTCGGAACAGAGGGCCTTCACACGCGAGCCCTCAGGGCCGTCGTAGGCGCCGTTCCCGAAGTATATGGGCGGACGTTCCCGCTTAATGTCTCCGGTGTCATCCCGGCCGTCCTGCTCGACGTAGACTTCCCCGCCGCCGCGATGAAGGGCATTCCCCTGATCGGGCGGACAATGAGCCTCGTGGCACACCTCCTCGAGGAGCAGCAAAATCCAATCGGATTCCAGCTCGCCGACGCGGCAGCGGATGCAGTGACCTACGTAGCAGGCTGAGCAACAAAGCCGGCGCGCGCGCCCTCGATCGAGTGGACGAGTGCGGGATGACGCTTGAGCGCGCTCTGGATCTGCGAGCGACCGCGGTTGAGCGGGTCCCTACGCGTCGCTATGAGGTCCGCTGCGCTCGCACGCTCGGCAGCTGTCGAGCAGTTGATGGACGCGATGACGCGGCCATCAGGAGCCTCGATCGGCACCGCCGCGGAGACGACTCCGTATGACACCTCTTCCTGAATACCAGTGATACCGGTCGCCTTGGCCTCACGCAGGATCTTCCTGATCTCCTTGGTTGAAGTGATCGTGTTCTCCGTAAAGCGTCGCAGCGGTTCAGGAGAAAGCGCATACGTGATCGTCTCCTCGTCTGAGTGGGCGAGGATCATGCGCCCCATCGAGCTGCAGTACGACGGGTAACGGGTTCCAGTCGTCGGCGTGGTGTGGAACGCCCGCCGCACCGGCACGGTCGCGATGTAGATAATATCTTTGCCGTCCAGCACACCCAGAGACGTGGTATCCCCGGTCGCGTCCGAGACCTCTTGCAAATACTGCTGGACGACCTCGAGCACAGCCATTGACGACAGGAACGCCTCGCTAAGCCGCAGCACCTTGGGGGTTAACAAGAAGCGTCGCCCGTGGTGAGTGATGTAACCGAGATCCTCGAGCGTCAGTAGCGAACGCCTCGTCGACGCAGCGTTGAGACCGATGCGACTGGCGACCTCCGTGAGAGTCATCTCTGGGTAGTCACCGGTAAAGGCCTGAAGTACTTCCAGACCACGGGAGAGCGACGTGACGAAGTTCTCGGGCATGAACGCCTTTCGCTTGACGAAACCTATGTACACCAAGCGTACGACTGAATGAGTTCGACAAAGTTAGGCGACGGATCGTCTGACCGATCCGTCGCCTAATTTTCTTACCGCACTAGACGCGGACGATCGACTTCGGAACGAGATACTCACCGAATCCCTCGGGGCCCATCTCACGACCAAGACCCGAGTTCTTCACTCCCCCGAACGGTGAGTTCAGTGGGGGCATACCGCCCGTATTGACGCCGATTGTTCCCGTCTCGACTCTTCGGGCGACGTTCGTCCCACGCTCCTCGTCTTTGGTGAAAACGGTGCCGCCGAGGCCGTAGTCCGAGTCGTTCGCGATACGGATGGCGTCCTCTTCGTCGTCAAACGGGATGACAACCAGCACCGGTCCGAAGATTTCCTCCTGCGCGATTCGCATCCTGTTGTCCACATCGGCGAAGACTGTAGGAGCGATGTAGAAGCCGCGGTCGATGCCTGCTGGGCGACCGCCACCCAGCACCACACGCGCACCCTCCGCTTTACCAATCTCGAGATACCCAGACACTCGCTCATACTGGGCTGAGGACGCGAGTGGGCCGACCTGTGTTGTGGGATCGAGCGGATCACCAATCCGCAGTGAGCTGAGCTTGGCGACCATCGCATCGACGACCTCCGAATACCGAGATCTCGGTGCGAGGATCCGCGTGCTCGCCCGACAGGACTGCCCACTGTATCCGCCCAACGACGCCGTCGGCAGGCCCTCGGTGAAGATGTCCAGGTCGGCATCTTCGAGAACGATTCCGGCAGACTTACCACCGAGCTCGAGCGTGACCTTCTTGAGGTCACCACCCGCCTGGCGAGCGATCTGGCGCCCGACGGCGCTCGATCCGGTGAACGCGATCATGTTCACATCAGGGTGGGCGACAAGTGCCTTGCCTGCCTCATCACCGCCGGTCACGATGTTGACCACGCCCGGTGGGAATCCGGCCTCCACGATGGCTTCGGCGAGCAGGATGGCGTCGAGCGACGTCTCGGGAGAGGGTTTGATGACCGCCGTGCAGCCCGCGGCGAGTGCGGCACCGAGCTTGACCGAAATGCTTGAGAGCGGCACGTTCCAAGGCACGATGATGCCCACGACGCCGACCGGCTCCTGACGGACGATGGTGCGCGCGGTCGAGCCCATAGTGTCGGGGGAGGTTCCGCCTGTGCCGACCGGTGCGCGGAAAGCCGGCGTTCCCGAGTGCCCGTCCGCGAATGCACCCTTCGGCGCAACGGCTGGACGTATCTCTTCCTGTTGCCAGGTCTCGAGGAAGTCCGCGAAGTAGTTGAACCTCAGCGCACCGCCGAAAACGTTGAATGCCTTCGATGCGCTGAGGATCATCCCGTTCTCGGCGGTGATGAGCGCGGCGATTTCATCCTGCTTTTCAACGACGATGTCCGCGAGACGGTGAAGGAACTTGGCGCGCTCCGTCGGGGCGAGATGCGGCCAGCCCGACATACGGAATGCCGCTCGAGCGGCGCGAACGGCCTTGTCGATGTCGGCGGCAGTCGAGTCTGGTGCCGACCCGAAGGTCTCCTCGGTCGCCGGATTGATGGCGTCCAGCCGACCGGGCGCGGTCGATCGCTCGAATGCGCCGCCGATGAATATTTCCTGATAGTTGTATTCCATCGTTTGGCTTCCTTACTCGGCCGCGTAGGCGCTGCTGGAGCTGACGCTAGCGAACCTGGGCATCGTGTTGGCAAAAGCGAACGCGTGGACTTCGGCGTTGTTGCTCGCGCAGCAGTCCTCAAGCACGACAATGTCGAATCCCAAGGCGGCACCGGACCTGACTGCCTCCTCGACGGCGAGGTTGGTCGCAACGCCAACGATTACGAGTCGGTCGACATCCTCAATCTCCGCGCGGAACGAATCACTCGTAAACGGGTTGATCCGCATCTTGTCAATGACAGCCTCGCCGGGAGCGGGAGCGAGATCGTCGTGAATCTGCGTTCCCCAAGTTCCGCCGACTAGCCAGTTGTTCGTGCGGTGAGCCGCATAGAACGGCGCGGTGACGCCCTCGAGCTCGGGATGTCCCGGACTGAACGAGGTGCGTACGAAGACGACCTTCGTTCCGCGGGCTCTGGCGGTATCCAGCGCCTTGCGCGTGTTTGCTATCGAGTTCTGCAGAGCGGCGTGCGCTGGTACGCCGAATGCCGCGAGCTGCCCGTCGTCGCGCAGGAAATCGTTGATGGCGTCGATGATGACAAGTGCTTCTTTCATTCGTCCTCTTTGTCGCGGATGGTTATAGTCGGGAAATCGTGTCGGGGTATCAGAACTTGATAATTCCGCGGATGTTCTTGCCTGCCCACATGTCGGCGTAGCCCTCGTTGATGTCCTCAAGCTTGTAGCTGGTGGTGACAAGCTCGTCGAGTTTAAGGCGGCCCTCCTTGTAGAGACCGAGCAGCATAGGGATCTCCCACAGGGGGTTCCCGGAGCCGTATAGCGTTCCGCGGATCGTTTTGCCCTCGAGAGTGAGCTGCCCGCTAGGGATATTGATGTTGATGTCGTTGAGGCCAGCGAGCCCAGTAATGACTACCGTTCCCGCTTTGCGGATGGCGTTGAACGCGGCCGAGATGGTCTCGCTCTGCACGACACCCGTGGTGATGATCGCCTTGTCGGCACCGACACCTCGGGTGAGCTCCTTGGCTAGCGCGTCGGCCTCCTCGGCCGTGCCCACTGCATGCGTCGCGCCGATTGTCGTCGCGAACTGCCGCTTTCCCTCTACGGGGTCCACGACGATGAGGAACTTGGCTCCAGCGTATGCAGCGCCCTGGACCGCGTTACTGCCGATCCCTCCAGAACCGTAGACGATCACTACATCGCCAGGGGTGACGTCGGCTGCGTACACCGCGCTTCCCCATCCGGTCGGCACTCCGCAACCGACGAGCACCGCGACGTCGAGCGGGATGTCCGGATCGATCGGAACGCAGGAATACTCGGACAGGACACCGTATTCGGAGAACGTGCCGAGCATGCAGTTGCCGCCGAGGTCCTCGTCGCCCAGGTGGAATCGGTACGTTCCATCGGTCAGGTTGCCCTGCATGAGGGTAGAGCCTGAATCGCACAGGCCCTGAAGGCCGGTTGAGCAGAAACGACACTTGCCGCAGACCGGAATGAACGAGCACACGATGTGATCCCCCACCTTGACTCGCGTCACGCTCTCGCCGACTGCCTGCACGATGCCCGCTCCCTCGTGGCCACCGACCATCGGGTAACGAGCGGTGCCCGCCCAGAAGCCCGGCGAGCGGAGGTGCTCGTCCGAGTGGCAGAGTCCCGCCGCTGCGTATTTGATGAGAACTTCGTGCTCTTTCGGAGGGTCAAGTTCAAGTTCAGCGACGTGCCACGGCCCATCCTCGGACGTGACAAAGGCGGCTTTTGTTTTCATGGTGTTTCTCCTTATTTATAGATGCAGATTGAGCGCTGGGGTGCGCGGCGTCAGTTGCCGGATTCGAGGCGGGTCTTGCGCCGCACCGAGAGCGCGACTGCGAGTATCAACGCCACCCCGTCAAATACGGACGACACCCACAGCGGGGCGCCGAGTTGCGACAATCCAGCAACGCCGACGGCGATGACGAAGAGCGCCAAGATCGTGCCGGGCACATTGAATCTGCCCGAGCGGTAGACCGTGGCGCCGAGGAACGCCGCTGCGAACGCGGGCAAAAGATACTGGGAACCGACCGAGGGATCGGCCGAGCCGGTAATGGTGGTCTGCATGATTCCTGCGACGGCCGCCATGAAACCCGCGACGACGAATGCAACTGCCAACAGCACACCCGTCCTAACGCCGGCAAGCTTGGCGGCTTCGCGCCCCGCGCCAGTCGCCAAGAGGTAGCGGCCGAACGGCGTGCGTCCAAGGACGAAGTGGATGATGACCGCAACCACGAGGGCGAAGACCGCAAGATCCGGTATCAGGAAGACTTGCGCTGTACCGATGTTGTTGACGCTGTCTGGCAGGTTGGCCACTTGAGCGCCATTCGAAAGAAGGAGGGTTAGTCCGGCAAGGATCGTCCCAGTACCGAGAGTGGCGATGAACGCGTTCACTCGTAAGCGCAGCACGAGAAGCGCGTTGATCCCGCCGATCGCAGCCCCAGTGAGAAGTGTCACCACAAACGCGAGCGGCACGTTCATGTGAACGGGCCCGGTGAGAACCGCCACCTCCATGGCCGTGAAACCGAGGATGAAACCGATCGAAAGGTCGAACTCTCCCGCGAGAAGCGGGAACAGAAGCCCGACCGCTAGAACGATGAGGACGTCCTGGCTGGCCACGATTGTGATCGTGTTGTTGATCGTGGGGAACGTTTCTGGTCGAAGAACGGAGAAAGCGACCACGAGGACGACGAGAACAATGATGAGCGCGAAACGGCTGAAGGCTCCGCCGATCGCGCCCCCAACGTTCTGCTCCTTCTTCGGCCGCGGCTCTGAAGCGATCGCGGTGGACGTTTTCACATCCGCCTTCCTTTCTTTGAGATCGGTCATCTCAGTTGGTCCTTTCAGATAAAGGGTGTTCATGTGCGACGGGGGTCTGGTCGCCCGAGGAAATGAGTGCCGCCAAGGTCAGTTGGTCCGAACCCAACTCGGCAGCTACCCGCCCGCGATCGAGAAGAACGGCGCGGTCGCCGACCGCCACCGCCTCTTCATAGCTGGAGGTAATGACAAGCACCGCGGCACCCGCATCTGCGGCCGCACGCAGTTGGCCGTAGAGAGCCGGGATGGCACCGACGTCAACGCCCTGCGTCGGCTCGTCCACGACGAGCAGCTTGGGTCTTCGGATCAGGGCGCGGGAAAGCACGATCTTCTGTTGGTTGCCGCCGCTGAATGCGGCGAAGAGCTGTTCAGGCCGGGCGGGCGCAACCTTCGTTTGCCGCATATATTGCGCTGCGGTGGTCTCTTCGTCCTCGGGGGCTGTGAATCCGCGGTGGGAGAAGCTTCCAAGCACCGGCAGCGTGATGTTTTCCGTCGCACTGAAGCTCAGGATGCCGCCACGGATCAAACGCTCGGCGGGAACGTAGGCGACGCCGGCAGCAAGCGCGTCCCGCGGAGAGCGCGGCGCATACGGCTTGCCGTCGAATTCCATCGAGCCTGAGCGCATCCTAAACGAGCCTGCCAGGATGCGGCCGATCTCGCTTTTCCCGCATCCCACAAGGCCGGTGAGGACGACGATTTCGCCCGGGGCAACGTTGAATGTTACTTCTTCCGTGCGCCGACCGCCCACCGAATGCAGCCGTAGCGTCGGCGCACCGATGGCGCTAGCTCGTGCGCGGGGTCGCTGCTTATCGAGAGCATCCTCAACCGCCTTGCCCAGCATCTTGTCGACGATCTCTTGTTCGGTCAGGGATGCCGTCGGCTGCGACGTGATGACCCGCCCATCCCGGAGGACGGTGACGTCTGCTGCGACTCGCATCACCTCGCCGAGGTTGTGAGTAACGAAGAGTATGGCAGCGCCATCGTCCGCGAGCGTCTCGAGCACCCCAAGCACCCGATCGACTTCGCTACGAGGGAGTGCGGCGGTGGGCTCATCGACGACGAGGGAGGGAGAGGACTTACCGTCGAGCTGAGTAAGCGCCCTCGCGATTGCCACGAGCGTGCGCTCAGCGGCTCCGAGTTCGCCGACGAGCGTCGACGCAGGAAAGTCGACACCGACTCTTGCGAGGCCGCGCCGAGTGATGTCGTCCATCGCATTCTCGCGGATTCTGCCGAACCGGTTTATTTTGTACCCCAGCGAGAGAGCGAAATTGTCCGCGATCGACAAGGTGTCGATGAGGCCCAGATCCTGATGGACGAAAGCGATCTGGGCCTGCCTCTCGCCCCGCCGCAGGGCGGGACGAGAGGCACCAGACCGTTCGGTCGAACCGGCAGCGGAACCGAACTCAATCGAGCCCCCGCTGTCCGGGCGGTGCACCCCAGCCAGAATCTTGATCAGCGTGGATTTCCCGGAACCATTCATGCCCACCAAACCGTGGATTCGACCGGGATGGAGGCTAATCGACACGTCGGTGAGAACTCGAGCCACCCCGAACGACTTGGAGATGTTCTGAAGTGCAACGAGAGGTTTGCCGACAGCCGGCCCGATTCGACTCTGAATTTCGGTAGGCATGAGTGTTACTGCTCCTTGGGGAAGACTGATCGTTGTCTAGCGAGGTGTGGTGTTACGGTCAGCTCTTGCCCCACAGCCGACCATATTCGGTCTTCGGATCGAAGTCGCCGTGCCATTCGTCCTTTGCCGGCAGGTTGGCCGTGTCGAAGAGGCGAACTGGCGCCTGCAGCTTGTCCGAGGCCGACGCTCCGGTGATCCCACGGATTAGCTGATCAGCCGCGGCCCAACCGGCCGTGTACGCATCCGAAGCCCAGCACGCGACCTGCGGGCTTCCGGCACGGATGTTCTGCAAGTCGGCAGGGTTGCAATCGAAGCCGACAACCCTCGCCTTGAGGTTGGCCTGAGTGACCGACTTTGCCGCAGCCTCCGCGAATTGTCCGATGTCGAAGAACAGGTACGTGGTCTTCGGGTTAGCGCTCAGGGTCGAAGTGACCTGGAGACCGATCTGCTGCGTTGCCGATCCTGAGGAGTACGACTGGTCCGCGAGAACCGAGCATCCTGAGCACTTCTTGATCTCAGCCATGAAGCCCTTGTACCGGTTGAGCGTCGAGTTGAAGTCCGGCGTGTGGTACACCGCGACCTTCGCTGTGCCCTTGCTATCGGCGATGATGTAATCCGCGAGAACTTTTCCGCCCTCGGTGTTCTCGCCGCTGACGACGCCGTACACGCCCGCGCCGGTCGTCCCGACCGTCGGGTCGTCCGCGTAGTCGACGACGGGGATGCCTGCCTTATGAGCCGCTTCCATGCCGCTGAGGATGCCAGCCGGATTGACCGCGACCAGCACGATTCCACTGACGCCCTGGCTTACGGCCTGCAGCACGTCACTGTTCTCGGTCGCCGGTAGAAAGTTTCCGTCGAACGTCTCGGTCTTCCAGCCGAGCAGATCGTCAGCGGCCTTCACGCCGTTCCCCGCGGCCACAACAGCCGTTGCGGCGGCGCCCCACTCAATGACCGCGATCGTTTTGTTCGCGGGAGGGGTGGGGGTGGAACTCGGGCCAGCGAACTTGGCGGGAACCTCGGCCGCCTTTACCGCAGCCTTCGCCGTGGCGACGTACTGGTCGGTCTTACCCGACGCGGTCTGGCCGCCGGTCGAACCGGTCGAACCGGTCGAGCAACCGGCCAATGTGAGCGCGACGGCAGCAGCCAGGGCGCCCGTAACGAGCATTGTTCTCTTCATTGAGACTCCTTGATGTGTTGATGAAAGGTGGAGCGGATCCAATCTGGTGCGAAGTGGGAGAATCGACGACCCGTACTGCTCGTGTGAGCAATTCTATCGCGATATCTTCGCTCAGCGAAATTATGTTCGCTGCCTTCGCTACACAGCATCCCTCAGGAAATCGGTATCGTCAACAGCTATTTTCGACTAGCGCGCTAGTTTTCGGCTAGCGCACGCAAGAAAACGAAGAAATTCGGCGAAGAAAACCGGGCGTGGATACTCAATAGTTTTCGCTAAGCGCATATATCTTCGCCGAATTTGTCTATACTTCTCGGCGGAAGGCGCGCACGAGCGTGCCAGGCGGAAGGTTCGATGCCGAACAAGGAAGAGTTCATTATCGGGCTCGCGCGTGGTCTCGCCGTGCTCAAGTGCTTCACGGCCAGCCAGCCGGAGATGACAATCTCGCAGGTGGCCGCTGCAACGGGTCTCAATCCCGCCGTAGCGCGCCGGTGCCTGCTCACGCTCGTTCACCTTGGGTACGTCAGGCAAGATGCGAACAAGTTCCTGCTACGCGCGACTGTCCTTGAATTCGGCGCGGCATATGCCGAGTCACTCGGTCTGCGCGACGCGGTGCAACCCGCGCTTGAGGAGCTTCGCGGCGCGACAGGCGACAGCGCATCCTTCAACGTGTTGGACGGGGACGAAATACTCCAGGTTCTGCACCTCCCGACCCGTCGACTGGTCCGCGAGGTGTTCAACTCGGGCGGGCGACTTCCCGCATACCTCGTGCCCACAGGACGCGTACTGCTCGCAGACCTCACCGCGGCCGAGTTGACGCAGTACCTCGAGCGCATCACTATCGAGCGCAGAACGTCACGCACGCTCACGACCATCGATGAACTGGCCGCCGAGATCGACAGGGTTCGCCGTGACGGCTACTCGATCGTCGTCGACGAGATCGAGTATGGGCTAGTCGGAATCGCGGTCCCAGTGTTTGACGTCTTCGGGAAGGCGATTGCTGGAGTGGGAAGCGCGCTCGTCTCGAACGGCGGGGCCCTCGAAGACATCATCGCGAGCCGTCTCCCAGAACTACGAAGAGCAGCCGCGGAGATTGGCACACAATTGCAGGCGCTTCCGACCCTCGCGCGATCGCTCCCCGGAGCATGAACGCCGGCCTCGCCGACGCCCGCGTGGCCGTTGTGGGCGGAACGTCGGGGATGGGGCTTGCAACGGC
>JADGOT010000041.1 GCA_017882805.1 Glaciihabitans sp.
AACTGCGAAGAGCCGGAAAACCGCGACTCCGGGTGGTTACACGAATAGAACACCAGGCTCGCGCAACGCCCGCTCTTGCCGCGAGGTGCGGGTTGTCGGTCGTGCCGATGAGTGGGCCTACCGGCCTTGGTCAACTCCTGGCGAAGCGCCTCGGCTCGCAGACCCTTCTGGCCGACCCGACCCCAGGTGATGAGGATGAGCGTGCCCGCGGCTCTCCTACGTCAATCGGAAATCGCCCGGCGCATCGAGCGCCTGCAGTGCGTCCCTCCGGCGGTCCCTGTTCCCCGCGTACAGGACCGAGCCGCCGGCGACCTCGCGGCGAATCCAGCCCTGAGTGACGAGTTCGGCCAGTACCGTCTCGACGATCTCGCGATCTGCCAGCGCGAGGCCGCGACTCAACGCGCCCTCCTTTCGGGCGGACCCTCGCTGACTGAAGATCTTCTTCAGGATTGTGAGAGCGACCTTTGATTCGCGGTCGAGTTTCAGTTGCATAATACCCGCGGTTGTCTGGGAAGCCGTGCTGAAGTGATCGATCTCGGTGTTGACGAAGGCGTCGCTTAGCCAAGGAGGCAGAGCTGAGACGCCGTCGACGAACGTGATGACGCAACCATTGAATCTGGGCAGGCCGGACTCTTCGTCGACGGCAGTGAGGTCCAACCGTTCGATTAGGCAGTCCTCATACGTAGTTGCGGCGATCACCGGATGATCAACAATGTGAAGTTCCTCAAATGCCACGCCCGACACCAGGAATTGAGCGCGGCCTCGATCGCGGTCCGTCGGCATCTCGACCACTGTCGCAATCAGGTCGGCAAGGACGGCGTCGTGCCGTCCCTCGTTCTGCCTTCTCGTCATGGCGGCTCGGACTTGTCCCTCTGTGAACGAGTTCTCGATTAGTTCCTCGGCAGCAACCTTCGCAGCCAGTCCAGATGACCCGTTCACCCATGACGCGGGCCCTGCAAGGGGGTGGGTTTCGTCGTACGGATACAGCACGAAACCGGCGAGATCGAGGCCGTACGCAGTCTCAGCAAGGTCGTCGTCTGCGAAAGACCGCATTTCACGGCCACCAGACGGCAATGAATTGGTCAGCCCGGGGAGGCGAAGCAACAACTGGAGACCCTCTTCATCTGGCTGAAAGCCATTCACGGACACGAACGCTGCACGCAGTTGGTCAGTCGAGATCGGGCCAGTCGCGGATGCGCCGCCTCGCGCAATGGTCGCCACCCTCGCGATGATCTTTTCAATGGTTTCAGGTCGGACAGCGCTAAACATCTTCGCCTCGCGTAAGCAAATCGCGGACAGGAAAGTGCGCCAGCCCTCCGCCTTCGACTTCGAAGCTACAATGGCGGAGGATGAATCCGCACCAAGCGAGACCAAGTACCCGAGCAGCAGCGGTCGCGCCGGAACCCAGTCGGGGAGTTTCAATGACGCATCAGACTGCCGAAGGAATTCCTCGAGTTGCTCCTCGTCGAAGTCAGGAATCCGGAGGACTTCCAGCGGTCCAAGACCAAGAGCAGCGGTCATCTCACGCTGGTCCGAGAAGTAGTGAGATCTACCGGCAACGACAATTCCTGCGTTCGGTGGCGTCTCCTCGATAAGGCGACGAATCGGCGCCAAAGCATCCCAACGTACGTTCTTTAAATCCGCAACGCTGCCGAGCCAGCGGCTTGGGAGCACCTCGTCGAACCCGTCCAGAATCAGGACGCACATTCCGGCCCGCCAAGCGGACATGAGGCCGTTTGCGTGATCGAAACCAACTTCCTCCGCGTGCCGTCGGAAGATCTCTGCAGGCGTCTTCAGACCCGCGCAGTCTCGGAGATTGATGTGGATCGGGAATGGTGTGAGATGCGCGCGGCGGAAATGCTCCTTACGCAGCACCTGGTAGAGATCCCGTAGCGTGTGACTCTTCCCAGCGCCATAGTCTCCCAGTACCAGGATCCGTTCTCCGCTTTGCAGTCGGGAAGCGAGGTCCTGCACGCGAATAGTCTCGCCCGCGTCCGACAACATCCTAACCGCAACTCGGATCTGGCGGCCCGCCACATCAGGGGTGAAAGCAGTGCTTCCGAACGGGGCCTTGTCGCGGGCTTGGAGGTAGAACTCCGAATTGCACGTGCGCTTGTACATCTGCGCAATGCTGATGGCGTGGATCGTTCGGCCAGCCTTCTTCGCAACCTGTCCGACTACCGTGCGTTGATCTGCGGTGGGTTCGTCGCGAGTCACGAACCATGCCGTCGCGGGCTTGAATTGATTGGCCTTGTCCCTAGCGAGGAACTCGAGAAGGCCACCTAGCTTCTCTGCGTCCTTCAGAGCCTTTTCCTTGTCCCGCCTTGTCGTGAACTCGTACACGTTGATTTCATCATGGGTGACGAAAACACCGTCGCGTTCGCTCCCTTGGATCATCAGTGCGCCTTGGGTGCCGGCGGGGTCGTGCAGAGCACGTGCAAGTTCAAGACCGCGCCGCTCAAATTCGTAAGGACCTTCAGCAACCACCGGTGTCACGCCGTCGCCTCCTCGCGCTCCTCTGGGCTCTCACACTAGCGGCGGATGGCGACCATTCGCTTATCAGACCGCCAGGGGCGCATGTGCGGACGCGTGGTCGGAATCGATCAGGGTTGGGGTCTGCGAGAGGGTGCTTGGCTCGGCGGCCCGTGCGTCGATGCATCGGACGCCTACGAGTCCCGCTGTCGGTCGACATCGGGATCAAGCTTCGTCGCCCCCTCGCTGCAGGCTGGGCGAGTGTTCCTGCCCAGCCCCGGATAGCCCGCCGACCTTGACGAGAGCGCGAACACTCTCCCGCCCCTGCATCGCCCGGAGCGACGAGGCGAAACTCGTGACCTCATGCAGCGATGGACGCGCGCTGGGCCCAGTCACCGCCGGTGGGCGCGATGTCATCATCCCATTGGCCCCATCACTCCAGGCTGTCCATTGGACGGTTCGCATGCGAGCCGTCCAGCGGAAAGCCGTCGACTCTCCAACCGGGGGCACAAACTGCGGCGCGTTGACGAG
>JADGOT010000290.1 GCA_017882805.1 Glaciihabitans sp.
GGTGACCGAGCGATGAAGCGCGCGGTGTTCCTCGATCGCGACGGCGTGCTCAACCGGGCCGAGGTCCGCGACGGCCGGCCCTTCCCTCCATCCCGGCTGCAGGATGTTGCGATCCTTCCGGGAGTCGCGGACGCGTGTCGCCGGCTGGCCGAGGCCGGCTGGGCGCTCTTCGTCGTGACGAATCAGCCCGACATCGCGCGCGGCTCCTCCACTCGCGAAGAGGTGGATGCGATCAACGAGGTCGTCGTGGCCGGACTACCGGTCACAGATGTCGTGGTATGCCCCCACGACGATGCCGACGCGTGCCGCTGCCGGAAACCCCTTCCCGGAATGTTGCTCGACGCGGCCGCGCGTTGGAACGTCGACCTGGCGGCGAGCGTGATGGTCGGTGACCGGTGGCGCGACATCGAAGCAGGTCGGCAGGCTGGTGTTCGCACCATCCTCGTCGATCACGGCTACGCCGAGCAGCTTCGCAGCGAGCCCGATCACGTCGTGGCGAATCTCGTCGCAGCCGCGGATCTTCTGCTCGATCCCCCGGAAGGAACCGCGTCGTCGGTCGACGATTGGGAATCGCATTGGTCGGAGTACGCCGATTCTGCGAGTGACAATCCCGCGCAGGAGTACCGGCGCAAGCTGATCTGCGCGATCGTCGAGCGCACGGGCGTCCCGAGGCGCGTCCTCGACGTCGGGAGTGGACAGGGTGATTTCCTTGCGTCCCTCCGCGACCGCTGGCCGTCCGCCGAGCTCGCCGGTCTCGAGCTCAGCGCCGAGGGCATCAGGCGTGCGCGAGAGAAGGTGCCATCCGCCCACTTCTTCCAGATCGACCTGCTGACGGCAACCGACGTTCCTGCGGAGATGGAAGGATGGGCCGACGTCGCGGTGTGCAGCGAGGTGCTCGAGCACGTCGACGATCCCGTGCGACTGCTGAGCACGGCGACCCGTTGCATTGCGCCCGGCGGGCTCCTCGTCATCACGGTCCCGGGGGGCCCGCGCACGGAGTTCGACCGCTTCATCGGTCATCGCCGGCACTTCCGGCCCGCGGCGCTGCGCACGGTCCTGCAGCGGGCGGGCCTCGAAGTCGAGCGCGTCAGTGGCACCGGTTTCCCCTTCTTCAACCTGTACAAGCTCGTCGTGCTCCTGCGCGGCAAGGCGCTCGTGCGAGACGTCTCGAGCACGTCCGATCCCTCGTGGCCGGCCGCCGCCGCGATGCGATGCTTCGCCGTGCTTCTGACCCCTGGGCTCAACTCGTCCCGGTTCGGCTGGCAGATCACGGCCCAGACCCGGCGGGCGGGCTTGACACCACCGCCGGGTGCCAGAAGCATTGTGGGATGAGCAAGGTCATGGACGGCATGCGGATCAAGATCTTCGCGGACGGCGCGAACGTGGCGCAGATGATCGAGCTCGCGCTCGATCCTCTCGTGCAAGGGTTCACGACGAATCCGACCTTGATGCGCCAAGCGGGCATCACGCACTACGCGACGTTCGTGAAAGAGCTCACGTCGCAGATCACGGACCACCCGATCTCGTTCGAGGTGATCTCCGACGACTTCGCCGAAATGGAACGCCAGGCGCTTCTCCTGCGCGACTTCGGCGACAACGTCTTCGTGAAGATCCCGATCACCGACACGTCCGGCGTGAGCGCGGCTCCGTTGCTGGCGCGACTCGCGGCCGCGGGCGTGTCGGTGAACGCGACCGCCTTGATGACCCTCGATCAGGTTCGCGTCGCAACCGACGCACTCGGCGGCGGACCGCCGGCCGTCATCTCCGTGTTCGCCGGCCGCATCGCGGATGCAGGGATCGAACCCGGGCCTCTCATGACCGAGGCGAAGTCGACCCTTCGCCCGTACTCGAACCTCGAACTGCTCTGGGCAAGCCCCCGCGAGGTGCTGAACGTCGTTCAGGCCGACCAGGTCGGCTGCGACATCATCACGTTCACGCCCGATCTGTTGAAGAAGCTCGCAACGCTGGGCCGCGATCTTGCTGATTTTTCGCTCGCCACGGTGAGGATGTTCCGGGACGACGCAGCCGCCGCGCAGTACGAATTCTGACCACCGGAGCTTCGAGGGGGCGCTGCCCGGTAGCGGTCTCGGCGACGATCGCGCGCATCAATTACCCGAGGCAGCCTCGCGCTCGTTCATCGCGATCGGATCGAACCGCCAGATGACAAAGACCTCGTTCCGGCCTCCGTGCCAGTACGGCGAGCCGCGGTAGACCTCATCTCGTCTGAGGAAGGTGAGCCGGGTCGGAGTAGTGCCGTGTTCCCAGCACGGGAGGCCAATCGTGAACGTGGTGTAGTCGCTTCGGACCGCTTGATAAGCGACATAGCTCACCCCCGAATTGATCATCTCGTCGAATGCGGTGCCATTGCACAGCGCGTCGTTGAAAGACCGGTTTGAGATCACGCCATCGAGGTTCATCAGCGGCTGCTTGGTGTAGAAGCCGAATGCACCTGAGTCTTTCATTGCCAGCAAGGCATGGGGCGGGAGGCGCTTGCTCGCCCAGTGGCCGGCGCGCTCGGCCTCGATGCGCCAGCCGGTATTTGCTACGTAATCGCCGTTCGGGTATTTCTCGATGATCGACCACACGAGTGGTATGAGGAGGATGCCGGCTGCGAGCACCACCGACACGATCTCAACGCGCCTGAGAAGCACCCGACTCTTGAGCCTGTCCAGCAGCCAGTCCAGTGTGATCCCTGCGCCAACCGCACCTGCGGGCACCAGGCTCACGAAATACCACCAGAAGACTCCCCGACCAAAGAGCGCGACATATCCTCCGAATACCGTTGCGCCGACAGTGAGACCTGCCAGCAGAGCCCGTTCAGGGCCGCGCCGGTAGAGCAGAGTCGCTGCCCATGCGACGGCAATGGCGATGTAGTACTGAACGTTCGAGAATAGGAACCCGAACGAGAAATGGGGCTTGGGGAAGGAGCTCTTGAGCGATGCCGTGATCGGCATGGGGTTGCCGGTCAGCGCGAGGTTGACCAAGAGATAGCAACCCACGAGCACAACTGGAGGTCCGAGAAGCAATACCAAATCGCGGCGGCTGCCTCGGCGCCCCAGCACAGGCTTGAGCGGTCCAAGGAGGGCAAACAGCAGCATCGATCCGACAACCATGATGGTGTCGAGACGGGCGAGAATCGTGAGCGCGGCCAGCAAGCCGGCGATCACCATCGATCGCCGCGTTTGTCCCGGAAGGACCTTGAGGAGGGCCACAAAGAACCAGCAAAGGAGGGCGAGCGCAAGGGCCCCCTCCACGCCCGCAGATGCAATGCCTCGCCAGGGCGCGAACGTGAGAGCCAGTGCGCCGAGCACGCAAGGAAGTGTCCTCAGCCCGAGTAGCCGAAGTGCCATGGCGATCCCCGCGACAGCGACCCCCAGGAGGAGCATCCCCAGCACTTGAGCCACGCCGACAAGCGCAGCGTTCGGCATGTGAAGAACTGTCCCGAACGGCAAGAGGACTAGATACCAGAGCGGATGAAATCCGTTTGTCGCATGGATTCCATCCGTGGAGACACCCAGTCCGGACCAGGTAGACCGAACGATATCGTAGTAGTAATAGCCGTCGTCAGCCGGCCGCCAGAAGGCCAATATGGTGCGAAATGCGAGCCATGAAATAAGCCACGCGGTGACCATGGCGGATGTGACGAGTGCGCCGAGCGGACCCGGTCGGCAGAGTCTGCGGGCGTAACGCATCCCACAAGTTTATTCCATTCGCTATTTGCCCCGCTCGAGCGACACCTGATTCTGGGGTTAGCCCGCTTTGGAGCGGACCTCGCAGCTATGGGCGCCTCGAGAGGCCTGAGGACCGCAGCCCGTCGGGCCGTCGGGCCCTCGGCTCAGTACACTCGACGGCGACACTTGGAGGTCAAGCTGCCACGCGGTGACGCCGATACGCGGGATATGCGAACCAGGGTGCTCCTCATCGTTGTTGCGATCGCTATGGGGTCGACGGTATCCGGGTCGGCCGCAACAACGGGAGCAGGCTCGACCCACGCGCCCGTCCCCGGTTTGAGCCGCGCGCTCGTCCCAGTCCCGACCCGCGCTCCCGTCCCGGGCCCGACCCACGCGCTCGTCGCAAGCCCGACCCGCGCGCTCGTCCCACGAGCAATCGACCCGACAGGGACAGTGGACGTGACGAGGGCACTCAACGCGTACCTCGCCCGCGTTCCCGACGGCAGCACGGTCGTGTTCCCGGCGAAGAGCCGCTACCGCATCGAGGGCACTCTGAGCCTGGAGCACCGGAGGAACCTCGTCATCGAAGGCCAGGGCTCCACGTTCTTTGCCAAGACCAACGGGCTGACTCGGCCCGCACCGGGTTGCGCCCGGAACTCCTCGGCGTGCCGCTACCCCAACCGTACGAGAGCGCAGTGGTCGTTCCGGAACGACACGAACATCGTCGTCCGCGGCGTCAATGTGATCGGTTCCGATCGGCACCCGGGCCCGAGCGGCACATACGACCCGGCCCTCGAGGCTCAGCATGCCTTCAGCATCCTCGGCGTGTCCGGAATCGTGCTCGATCACGTCAGCGCCAATAACGTTTGGGGGGACCTTGTCAACGTCGGTGGCGCGTCGAAGAACGTGATCGTCGAGAACTCGGCGTTCTATGGCGCGTCTCGCCAGGGCTGGTCGATCACCAGCGCCCAGCACGTCACGTTCGTCAACAACAGCGTCGCTTCGGCGCGCCGATCGCTCATCGATATCGAGGCCAATTCAAGCAGCGACCGCATTGCATACATCACGATTCGAAACAACCGGCTCGGCTGGGGCCGCTTCTGCACCCTCACGAACTACGGTGCAGCGGCCGTCGAGCACGACTTCGTCATTGCCGACAACAAGGCCATCGGCTCGGCGCCGATCAAGATCTGCGTCAGGGCCAGCCGCACGGCGCGTCGAAGCAACTACGAGATTTCCGGCAATGTCGGCTCCATCGGAGCTCAGATGCCGAACGAACCGATGGTCGGCATCGCGTATGTGGACCGCGTCACGGTGAAGGGCAACATTCAGCACTTCTCGTCACAGTGGCCGTACCGTGGTTCGCCCCAGGCGCCAGTGACGTCGACGTGTTCGAGCGTTGTGGTCACAGCCAACCGCTTCACACCACGGCCGGCCGGGATGCCCGAATCCGTCAAGAAGCCGTGCTGATCAGGCTCAACCGCGTTGTCTGGCCAGCGTCGAGATGCCGCTCTTAGCCGCTTCCTCGCTCTCGCCGCTGCAGGTCGGGCTGTAGACCTCACCGGTTGGGTACACGATCAAGAAGTCCGACTGAAACCAATCTTGACTTGCCTGGTCGCGGTCAAAGACTCTCGACGTGAACGCTCGAAGCCACAGTGGCTCTGCGTACTTGAGCGGGCTGGGGTGATGCGCGGGTAGGTCCGCGTGGTGCACCCGGGGCCCCGTCAACCTGGTTCTTGCTGGA